>JAGYMF010000001.1 GCA_018400695.1 Bacteroidales bacterium
ATTGGAAAGCCCTGCCATTGTATCAAACTGCTCATAAATATATTTTCGTGAGGCAACATTGGGATGGGTGATCATCTGCCGGGCAACCTCCTTGAGATTTCCGGGAAAGGGAACCTCCTCTGCACTTACCCTTACCAACTTTCGGCCAGACTCCTTCATATTTCTTATATACACCGGTGCTCCTCCGCCTCTGACCAGCAACGAGACCGGAAGATCACACAGCAACGTATCTTCATTGGAAACAGTGATCTTCCCATTATCCGTAACAACACCGATGTCAGCAAGATGCAAATCCCATTTGTCGGCAACTGCCTTCAGCTGATCCCGCTTCCCTGCCTGCACAGATAAGAGCATCTGCTCCTGTGACTGGGATAGCAGGATCTCAACAGCATCTAGGTCATCCCTCATTACAGGTATCCTATCTACCTTCAGTTCCACTCCCTTCGCACCACGAAATGCCATTTCTGAAGCCGCACAAAGCACACCACCTGCACCTATATCCTGCATGCTGCTGATCAATCCTGTATCATTCATCTCAAGGAGACAGTCACACAGAATTTTCCCTGCACGAGGATCGGCCAGCTGCGTCTCTGGAATCAGGTGCCGGGTAGTCCCTGAAAATGGCGATGATGCAAAACCTGCACCATGGACTCCGCTCCCTGAAGTCTTACTTCCAATGAGCAACAAATGGTCTCCTTTATTCTTCAGCGAGGCAGTAATGATCCGGTCCTTTCTGACCAGCCCAATTGCCATCAGGTTCAACAGCGGGTTGAACATGTAGCTATCATCGAACTGTATCTCCCCCCCCACCACCGGTGTACCAAAATTATTGGAATAACTTCCCAGGGCACGAATCACTTTTCTGACCGTATTTCGGGTCTTCTCATCTTTTGGATTACCAAATCGAAGAATGTTTAAAAGGGCTACAGGACGGGCACCCATACAAATGATATCCCTAAAAACATTTCCCACTCCAACTGCAGCTTCACCAGGGTTTACTGCAGTAGGATGGTTATGTGACTCCATCTTCACCACACATGCCAGCTCTTGATCAAGTTCAATAATCCCTGCATTTTCCTTTCCAGCCGGGACAAGAATCCGGTCACCCGAAGTAAAAAACTGCTCAATCCATTTAACCGAACTCTTGTATGAAATATGTTCCGACCACATTGCCGCAAACATATTCAGTTCAAAATCACTCGGTTCTCTCTTCAGCAGCTGAACAATGGAGTATTGTTCATCGGCTGTCAGAAAAGACGCTGCCTGCTCCTTAAGATTCTTTTTTCGTTCTTTCACCTTATCGGAATTATTATCGTTAATACATACTTATTCAAAAAATGGCACCCCCAAACTCCAGACCTTTCTTTGCCTGTACATAGTTAAACAGACCCATCCGACCTCCAAGACACGCCCCCTGAGATAACCTTCTCCGTTCAGCTGTTACCAACAAATATAGTTTATTAAAGATGAAAGATGAAACATAATACAGGATAAGGGTCCGGCCGCAACCTCTATTTTTATTACATTTGCTGAAACACCGAACCTATGAAAAAGATAGCAATCATTACAGGCGCAACGGCGGGCATTGGAAAAGCCACAGCAAAAATACTGGCTGCCAACGGCTATGATGTGGTTATTACCGGACGACGGGAGGAACGGCTCAAGCAAACAGAAAAAGAGATACGTAATCATACGGATGCAGAGGTCCTTACACGCTGTTTTGATGTAAGGATCAGGGAAGAGGTCGAACAGCACCTTGGCACGCTGCAGGGAAAGTGGAAAAATGCCGATGTGCTTGTGAACAATGCTGGTCTTGCTTCCGGACTGAACCCTATTCACGAAGGAGATATCGATGACTGGGAAACAATGCTCGATACGAATGTCAGGGGACTACTTTATGTAACCAGAACAATTACACCGGGAATGGTGCAAAGACGGTCCGGGCATGTGGTGAACATCGGATCCATCGCCGGTAAAGAGGTTTACGAAAACGGGAATGTATATTGTGCTACCAAACATGCCGTAGATGCACTGAGCAAGGCCATGCGAATCGACCTGGTCGAACACAACATCAAGGTTACTGCTATCCATCCGGGTGCCGCAGAGACAGAATTTTCCGTTGTTCGTTTTCATGGTGACCGGGAGAAGGCCGGCAAAGTATACGAGGGATTTACCCCCCTGTACGAGGACGACATTGCTGAGGCGGTCCTTTTCACTGTGACCCGGCCTCCCCATGTAAATATTAATGAACTGGTGATTATGGCCACAGCACAGGCCAGTGCCTCGAAAACCGTAAAAAAGAACACCATTGGTCATTGATTCACACCTGCATATCGGACTGAACGGCTGGACTGAGCAGACACTGCTGAACTACATGGACACCCATGGCATAGAAAAAGCATGGATCCTTACCTGGGATGAAGTCAACCCGGTCGTCCCCATGTATTACATTCCGCTCGACATTGAACTGGTCAGGCAAGCGTTCAGGAACCATCCGGACCGTATCGTCCCTTTTTATGCACCAGATCCGGACCGTCCTGACTGGCAAGAGCGGCTGCAGGAATGCCTGAACGAAGGTTTTGCCGGATGTGGAGAACTTAAAGTGCCATACCGGTGGAACGACGAAAGGATGTTCCCCCTTCTCGAGTTCCTGGACAAACACCACCTACCGCTGGTCTTCCATATGGAGCGTGCTAGAAAAGTCTTTATCCCTGCCAAAGAACAATGGGCTGACTGGCTGTTCAAACGGTTTGTCAATGAACGGTTCAATGGAAAATCAGCCCGTTTCATTGAAGGACCCATCACAAGAAGCGGGATGCTTCAAAAATATCTTGAAAAAAGGATGATCGATTTTCCCGGGTACCTCCTGGATTTCAGATTACTGGAAGATGCGCTAAACCGCTATCGGCACATCCGCTTTATTTCTCACGGACCGCACATATGGAACCATTTTTCAATCCCCGCGAAAGAATACCTTTTTCATCAGAGCGGCAGAATTTCCGGAAAAGGGATTCTCTGGAAATTGCTGGAGCAATACGACAACTTCTATTGTGACCTGTCGGGATTCAGCGGCTTCAATGCATTGAACAGGGACCGCTCGTTTTCAACTGAATTTCTGGACATGTTCTTCAGGAAAGTGCTTTTCGGAACCGACAACTCAGATCTCGGGCTAATGGCCCTCCTGGAGGGGCTCGGGCTTGACAATAAGAAACTCCATGCCATCTTTTACGCAAATGCAGAAGCGATCACACGGTAAAAACTTTTTTCCTACATTTGCCTTTTCAACCATTTAACCTATCCACCTATGTACACACCGGAATATTTAGAAGATTTTACCATCAGGGTATTTGAAAAGATGGGATGCAGTACTGAAGATGCGAAAGCTGCTACCAAAGTTTTTATTGCCGCTGAACTGAACGGTCTTCCCTCCCATGGCATGCTGCGCCTCAAAGATTATTTCGAGCTTTGGAAAGCCGGCCGGATCAATGTCCGTCCCGATGTAAAGATCGTTCATGAATCTCCAAGCACCGCTGTGGTGGATGGTGATGGCGCCATTGGAATGATTGCTGCCACGAAATCGATGGAAATTGCCATTGAAAAAGCCAAAATTGCCGGTACAGGATGGGTCTCCACCCGTGGATCCAACCACTACGGCATTGCTGGCTACTATTCTATGATGGCGCTGGAACACGATATGATAGGGATCTGCATGACCATCGCCAATCCGGTGGTAGCACCCACCTGGTCAGTATCCAAAATGCTGGGCACCAATCCGATAGCAGTAGCCGTGCCCGCAAAATCCTACCCGCCCGTTGTGGCAGATTTTGCAACCACGCCCATTGCCCGTGGTAAACTTGCAGTTGCAGGGAAGAAAGGGGAGAAAGTTCCTTTCGGCTATGTACAGGACAAAGACGGTGTTCCTTCAGAAAACCCCGACATCCTCAAAGAGGGCGGTTCTATGGTGACCCTCGGCGGTAGCTATGAACACGGCAGTCATAAAGGGTATTGCATGAGTGCAATCGTAGACATATTCTCCTGTGTGCTTTCGGGAGCGAACTTCGGCCCCTTCTGTCCGCCGTCCGTCGCCTACCTCCCTGTACTCGATGAAAAAGTTGGTGAAGGAACAGGACATTTTTTCGGTGCCATGCGGATTGATGCTTTTCAGGAGAAAGGTGTCTTTCTTTCACAGATGGACAAGTGGATTGAGACCTTCAGAAGTGCAAAGCCCGCAAAGGGTTACGACCGTGTGCTAATCCCCGGAGATCCCGAAAGAGAGAACCGGGAGCGCATTCTGAAAGAGGGTATCCGAATCATTGAACCCATTCAGAAAGAGATGAAAGAGATCGCCGATCACCTGGGCATCTCCTTTGAAACAGGCATGTAAAAACTTATCTGAATCATAAAAAAAGGAGCCTCCACATGGCAGGCTCCTTTTTTTTATGATTACATGTACCGGTTACAGCTCGAGTTTCCTCCCTGGGGTCCATCCCGCACCGGCCACTTCCAGCTCAGCATCGATGGTGATGATCTCATCCTGTAGTGCGTTGATCTTCTCCACGAGCGGTGGAAACTGCGCTTTAAGGATCTCATACTGATCGGTCACCGTCTTGTTCAATCCTGCTGTGTTGCTCCAGTGTGTTCTGACAGCCACATTAATTCTCCGGCTCAGTGGCATCTCCATGGGAGGCAGTTCTTCCCAGCTTGCTTTTGCAGGAGGGCCATGCATAGTGAACTGAATATCTTTAAGCTCCTGTTCTACACGGGTAATCCTGTTTTGCAGGGAGAGATCAGCTCCCGGTGTTCTCAGCGCCGCCTGTTTCAGGCTCATCACCCTTGACAGGTCTTCTCTGACCTTTTGGTCCATCCCCATAAACATCCTCGACAATTCCGTGATCTTCTCCTGGAAAGCATGCAGCGCCTGCCTGTCGTAAGCGGGCCAGGAGGCCAGTTCCAGCGGCACAGTCTCAAACGCTACCGGGTCCACCAACCTGGTAACCTCACCAGCAGCCACCAGGTCCATCGAAACCGTATACGTTCCCGGCATAGCCAGTGTTCCCGATCTTCCCATAGAAGAAGAACTGAATTCATCGCTTCTGTTAATGACAGGAGCCGGGTAATGGTACCTCAGGTCCCACGTTATTCTGCTGATCCCCTTCTTCGCCCCGGCCGTTAATCTTCTTACAGCCATCCCGGAGGCATCATAGATATTAAAAACAAGATAGGGCGCCAGTTCATTCTCTTCAGCACGCAACTGTTCATGTGTAGGCTGTGGAATGGGTTTTTTATCTTCAAAAAGCGCTTTCTCTTTCTTTCGCCTGGTGTCCCTCAATGTTTTCGGCACCTCCTTAATATAGTATGTAAAAACAGCGCCCGGTTCGGGATTATCAGCCGTGTAGTACATAGACCCCTGTCCGTATTTCCCCCCTGTTGTGCTGAACATTTTTCCAACGGGAATAGCAAAGATATGGGCCTGCGCCTCTTTGATCGCAGGTTTTTCAGCGAGCTCCCTCAGCGGACTGTAATCATCCAGGATATAAAAACCCCTGCCGAAAGTGGCCAGTACCAGATCATTTTCACGCTCCTGGATCACCATATCCCTCACTGCAATTGCAGGCATACCAGATTTCAGCTGTAGCCATTTGCCACCCCCGTCAGGTGAGAAGTAACATCCGAATTCCGTCCCGGAAAAAAGCAGTGACTGCACCTTTGTATCCTGCTCCAGGGTATGTACTGTCTGATTGTCCGGAAGATCGGAAACCACGGAGATCCAGGTTCGACCCATGTCCGTACTCTTCAGGATATAGGGTTTAAAATCGTCACGCTTCCTGTTATCAAAAGAGACATAGACCGTCTGCTCATCAAACCTGTCAGCCATGATATCACTGATATAGGTGTATTCCGGGATTCCTTCGAAATGTTGAATTTTCCGCCAGTTTTTTCCTCCATCTTCAGTAACTGAAAGCACACCATCATCGGTACCGGCATAGAGCAGGTCACTATTTATTGGCGATTCGCAGAACGACACCCCGGTACCAAACAAACTGGTAGAAACATCCTTTACCACAGCATCATAGCTCCAGTAATGCCCCATTGCCGGCCAGCTGTTGCGATCCATTCCGGAGGTCAGGTCATCACTGATCACCTCCCAGCTATCGCCCCTGTCGTCAGACCTGAACACCTTATTCGCCATAGCGTAAATTCGCCCCGGCAGGTGCTTGCTCACCACCAGTGGCGCGTTCCAGTTCCATTTATAGGTATCCTCTCCATCACGCGGGCGTGGTTTGATATTCACACTCTCTCCACTAACCTTATCGTACCTGTATGAATTTCCGTACTGGTATTCACAGTATACGATATTGGGATCCTCATTATCGATGCCAACCCAAAAGCCATCACCACCCAGGATCGCCTTCCACTCTTCACTGGAGACTCCAGCGCTGCTGGTATTGCGCGAAGGTCCCATGAGGGTATTGTTATCCTGCGTACCACCATACACATTATAAAAAGGAAAATCATTGTCAACATTCACCCTGTAAAACTGGGTTACCGGCAGATTTGTTTTAAACTGCCATGAGTCCGAATCATCAAAAGTTTCATACACCCCTCCGTCACCACCGATAAGGTAGTGTGCTGTATTATCCGGATCGATCCACAGTGCATGGTCATCCACGTGTCTGCTATCCCTGCCAATAGGCTTCCACGTCTTTCCTCCGTCGGTCGTCATATAGGTATAAGTCTCCAGTGAAAAGACACGGTCAACATCCTGGGGATCGCAGACAATTTCATTGTAATATTGTCCGGAAGCATGGTGATCGCTCATCTTGTTCCATGAAGCTCCCCTGTCGGTCGATCTGAAGAATCCCCCCTTATCTTCGGCCGCCTCCATGATCAGGTAGACCACGTTATGGTCGGCCGGGGAGACAGCAATGCCCATTCCGCCAATATCCACTGAGGGAAGACCTTTCATCGCTTTATTCCAAGTTTTTCCACCATCAAGTGACCGGTATACTGCAGATTCAGGTCCACCACCGATCTTGGTATGGACATGTCTCCTGCGCTGTTCACTTGTCGCATACATAATATCCGGGTCAACCGGATCCATGACCACATTGTTAACCCCGGTCTCTTCACTGATATCCAGTACTTTTTCCCAGTTTTCACCCCCGTCTTCCGACCTATATAGTCCGCGCTCACCTCCCGAACCCCACGCCGAGCCTTCAGCAGCTACAAAAACGATATCTGAATTGCGTGGATCAACGACAATGCCACCGATCTGCCGGGACGCTTCCAGTCCCATATTCTCCCAGCTCTTACCGCCATCCATTGATCTGTAGACCCCATCGCCGTATCCCAACGCACGCTGGTGATTATTCTCCCCTGTTCCAACCCAGATCACATTATGGTTGTTGGGGTCCATGGTTACCACCCCGATGGAATAGACACCCTGACTGTCGAATACAGGTTTAAAGGTGGTACCGTTATTTATGGTTTTCCAGACGTGTCCGGAAGCAACTCCCACAAACCATTCGCTGTGATCATCGGGGTTAACGGCAAAATCAGCAATCCGGCCGGATGTCATGGCCGGCCCAATACTGCGCCATTGAAGTCCACTGTATATGGCGGCATCACCTTTTTCCTCTTTTTCATCATTGTCCTTCGAACGTTTATCGCCTTTTGGAGCTGCCTCTGTCGGGCAGAATACAAAAGAGAGGAGCATCATCCCGGCAAAAAGTGTGCGGGGAAAATTGATTTTTGTTAATCTCATTCCAGTAATTTTGGTTTTACATTGGTTTATCAACTCATCGCTAAAAGAGCATAAAATTATCATATTTACAGTAGGGTGCAATATGCTATTCAATACATTGGAAAAAACAGGGATGGTATCTTTTTGATATTAGGAAAATAACCGGTCCATTGTAACGTAAATAACTATTTTTGTAAAAAAAAAAGACTATGCAAGTATTGAACGGACACAGAACGATCAGGAAATACACCGGAGAAAACATCTCAGAAGCACTGCTCAGGAAGATCCTCTACTCCGGTACACGTGCATCCACAACAGGTAACATGCAGGTTTACAGTATTATAGTTACACGTGACGAATCGATGAAAAATCAACTTTCCCCCTGTCACTTCAATCAGCCTATGATAAAAGAAGCACCGGTGGTTCTGACCTTCTGTGCAGATTTCAACAGGTTTAACAAGTGGTGCAGGATGCGGGATGCTTCCCCGGGTTACGACAATTTTCTCTCTTTCGTTACCGCTGCCATTGACGCGCTTCTTGTAGCTCAAAATGTTTGTGTAGCCGCTGAAGATGAAGGGCTGGGAATCTGTTACCTTGGAACAACCACTTACATGGCGGAGCAAATTATCAATATCCTGGAGCTACCGCAAGGTGTGGTGCCAATAACTACGGTGACCCTGGGATATCCTGCTGAGGATCCGCCGCTGACCGACCGTCTGCCGCTTGACGCCATTGTTCATCATGAAAAATACAGTGACTATTCTGCTGACGACATCGACCGGTTATATGGAGAGAAAGAGGCACTTCCTGAGAACATTGCTTTTGTAAAGGAGAACAATTTGCAGACGCTGGCACAAGTATTTACAGAGGTGAGATATAAAAAATCAGACAACGAAGCTTTTTCAAAAGCGCTGCTTTCAGTACTTGAAGGACAGGGATTCATGAATCACCAACGATAGTTATAAAAGAAGAAATCCGTACACATTATGCTAAAATCCCATGAACCAGAAGAACAATTTATTACATACTGATGTCAATATTTTTTTATAACCAATTATATTTTATATTTGTGGGGAATACCTTTTTGAAAAATGATCATTATGAAAAGAGCAGCAGTTATCATCCTATTTGCATTTACAATCGGGCTCATTATGAGTTCATGCAGCAGGGAAGTTTGTCCGGCCATGTCTGAAGTGCCGGAGGACAGCAGCGTAGTCTTGCAGGCATAACCATTTGGGAATCCTTCCCGGAAGGTATCATGTATTGCTTAGATTTACCTAAAGCAGGTAGATCTTTTTTTATTGAATAGACTTCTCCCGTAAAATTTCGTTATACCTTTATAGCGTGATAACGGTTTTACATGAAATCACTTTTTCATCATATTTTGCTCCTCATGTTTCCGTTCGCGATTGCAAACGGACAAGGCGTCATGATTGACCAACCAAAGATGTTGTTCAACGATGACCAGACCATTGGTGTTTTTCTGAACAGTAATGGAATAGGGGCCGATTTCAGGTATGCAAGGTATGTTGATTACCGGAACGACAGGATTTTTGAGTTTTCGTTTGATTATGTCAAGCATCCTAAAGAATACCGTTCCGCAGTTGCCTATGAAATCTATACCCGCAGGTTTGTCTATGGAAAGGAGAACCTTTTCTGGGAATTCCGTGGCCAGGTTGGAAATCAGCATGAGATCTACCAGAAATATGATTTTTCCTCCATCTCCATACGTTTATTTTACAGTGGTGGGATCTCACTAGGATTCCAGAAACCAGTTTACTATGAAGTGGTGACTTTTGGTCCGACCGGCCAGATCATCGCCAGGGATGAAAAAAAATTCGATCCCGCCATACACCTCTATAATTATGGTGGAAACGCCTCCTTTACCATGGGACTGGATGAGCTAAAAGTTATTCCGGGCATTACGGTTAATACAGGAGTTAGTTTTGAGTACAGTGAACGCGAACCAATGATCCATGCCCTGGAGGCTGGTATAGGAGCAACACTCTATCCGAAAGATGTCAGGATCATGGCCATAGAAGAGAATAATTTTTTCTTTTTCAACCTTTATGTTGGTTATCGTTTCGGTTCAATGATAGATATCAGTGAATCAGCCAGGGCAAAATCGAGGAAAGAGCGCCGCCAGGAGCGGAAAGATGCGACAGAAGGAGTTCCCATGGTACCCTTTCTTCAGGGACTGTAAACATTATATCAAAATCATCTTTTTTTCTTTGCCTCCTTCGTATGGATTGCTTACATTTGCACTCTTCAAAATCTAAAGACAATCAATTGTTGTTCAACTAATAGTTTATTAAATCATGGGAAAAATTAAAGTAGCCATTAATGGATTTGGCCGCATCGGCCGCAACGTTTTCAAACTCGCTCTGGAAAGAGACGACATTGTTGTTGTGGGCATCAACGATCTTACCGATAACAAAACACTTGCTCACCTCCTCAAGTATGACTCCACCCAGGGCCAGTTTCCTGGAGTAACCTTCGACGATGAGAACATTATTGTTAAAGGCGTAAAATACAAGGTAACTGCGGAGAGAAATCCAGCCAGCATACCCTGGAGTGAAACACCCGATGTTGTGGTAGAATCAACCGGTGTCTTCCGTGCCAAGGAGAGTGCCAAGGGGGGATATGGAGACCACCTGAAGAATGGTGCAAAAAAGGTTATCCTTACTGTTCCTTCAAAGGACCAGATTGACAATACCATTGTACTGGGCGTTAATGATGAAGCACTGCAAGCAACCGACGAATGTGTATCCAATGCATCTTGTACCACCAACTGTCTTGCCCCTGTTGCCAAGGTACTGAACGACTCTTTCGGTATTGAAAACGGATTAATGACTACCATCCACTCATATACCAACGATCAGGCGATCCTCGACCTTCCGCACAGTGACCTGCGCAGGGCAAGGTCAGCCGCAGTCTCTCAGATTCCTACCACCACTGGTGCTGCAAAGGCAGTTGGTATTGTGATCCCTGAATTAAAAGGTAAAATGGACGGAATGGCAGTACGTGTTCCTACCCCGACCGGTTCGATGGTTGACCTCGTTGCCAACCTGAAGACAGAAGCGACCGTAGCAGAGATCAATGCTGCAATGAAAAAGGCGGCTGACGGCCCGATGAAAGGAATCCTGGAATACACTGAAGATCCCATTGTATCGGTTGACGTGATCCACAATCCACATTCATCAATTTTCGATGCGCTGTCCACCATGGTAAACGGAAAGACTGTGAAGGTCATTTCTTGGTATGACAATGAGTGGGGATATTCAGCAAGGGTTGTTGACCTGATTCCCAGGCTTTTTGCATAGCCTTTTCTAAAAGTAAAAAAAAGCCACTTCTCACTGAAGTGGCTTTTTTTTTGGATAGCAACACCGCAGGCTTTCCACGGTATTTCTCAGCTAATAAAACTCGATAATCTCAAAGGGAATTTGCATGGTTTGCTCATAATGCTGTCCCAGCTCCTCGATAGACTCATCGCCCTCTTCGTAATACCACTTCACCAGAATCTTCCTTCCCTTTTCATGATTCACCTTCAGTATTCTCAACAACTCAAGCATATATTTGGATGAGCCGCTGTTAATATACTCAAGTTTAATATTCATCACCGTCTCTTCCCTCGGATTCAGAAAATAATCATTCATCCAGTTGATCAGTTTATCAAAAAACTCACCTGGATCTTCAGGGATGGACCTCCCCTCGATATTGAATTCTCCTGTTGCAGCAACAAATTCCACTTCAGGCGAATTAAATGTCTTTTTCAGATATATGTCCTCCATACCAAATCATTTATTCGTATCGCAATGCTATAATTGGATCAAGTTTTGATGCTTTTCTTGCCGGAATAAAACCAGATAAGAGTCCGACAATAAAACACAACGTAACTCCCAGGATGATCCAGCTCCAGGGAATAATGAAACTTGAACCAATGGCCAAAGATACAGCATTTCCAATTAAAATTCCTAATAAGATTCCTACAACACCACCGATCTGACCAATCACAATGGCCTCATAGAGAAACTGGCGGCGAATCATACCAGCTTTTGCCCCAAGCGCCTTACGTGTACCGATCTCCTTGGTCCGCTCTGTTACTGAAACCAACATTATATTCATCAATCCGATCCCTGCTCCGAGCAGTGTAATAATCCCGATCGCGACAGCTGCGACCCTGACGAATTTCAGGTTTTCCAGCAACATCTGCGACAATTGGTCACTGCTGGTAATATTGAAGTCGCTTTCATCCCTGGGATCCAATCCGCGAACGATCCTGAAAACCCCTTCAGCCTCAGATCTGGCCACATCCATCAGCATGGGGTCATAGGTCCTCACACTGACCTGGTAATCCATTGACGGACGCGAAAAATATTGTCTTACATTCGTGTATGGCAACAGGCACAACAGGTCCGACCCCATCCCCATGGAGGTCCCCCGCGCCTTTAACAAACCAATTACCCTGTATCTTCCATTGCCTATCATGAGAAACTTGCCTATTGGATCCTCATTTTCAGTGAACGCTTTTTTGGCCACATCGCTGCCAACCAGCACCACCGGCTCGCTGTTACGGATATCGGCAGAATTAAAATTCCTGCCACGTTCAATTTCATACCCGGCAGTGAAAATAAAACCATCGTCCACCCCCCGCACCGATACATTGGGATTGGATTTATAGTTCATACGTTTAATTACAGCATTTCCCGATGCCCAACACTGTATGGAAACTTCGGCAGGAAAGTCAAAGCGCTCCTTGAATTCCCTGGCCTGTTTGTAATCGATATACGCATAATTCTTGCGCCTGTACGTCTGGTTTCCGATCTGTACACGCATGCTTCGCGACTCAATCGTAAAAGTATTCGCTCCCATCAGGCTGAACTGATTCGTGAGGCTTTTCTGTATGGCGTCAATCGCGGTCAGAATCCCTACCAGGGCCATAATCCCAAAAGCGATGATCGATACCGTAAGAATTGTTCTCACGAGGCTGGTTCGGATGGCCTTGAAGGCAATACGCAGGTTTTCCTGGAAATCAACTCCGGTCTTCATCTATAGATTCAATTTTTACAAACCGATGATAAAAAAGCATTGTATACCTACTTCGTCTTTGCACCAAAAAAGTTCATTTAATAAAGAAGTGCGGTTATACCGATAAAATTCTGCTTAAATGTAAGAAAAACTGAACAATATGTTTTTCCCGAATGTCAAAGTATTGAAGGTTTTTTTTATTCTGCCAAGGATGATTATATTCATCTCAAATGGTTAATTTTGTTATTTCACTAAAAAATATCAGCAATGGCATTCGATCTGGATCTTATCAAAACGTATTACGAAGGCTTATCCACTCAGCTTGAAACCATTAAAAAGAAGCTGGGAAGGCCAATGAGCCTAACAGAGAAAATTCTTTACAGTCATCTTCACCAGCCGGATGCCATCAACGATTTCGTCAGAGGTGGCGATTATGTAAATTTTTCTCCCGACAGGGTAGCCATGCAGGATGCAACAGCACAGATGGCCCTGCTTCAGTTCATGCAGGCTGGAAAACCGAAGGTGGCTGTTCCATCAACAGTACATTGCGACCACCTGATACAAGCCAAATCGGGTGCTGCAGACGATCTTAAGTCAGCCTTGAACAATAACAGCGAAGTTTTCGATTTTCTCTCTAATGTCTCCAACAAGTACGGCATTGGTTTCTGGAAACCCGGTGCGGGAATCATCCACCAGGTCATCCTTGAAAACTATGCTTTTCCCGGGGGAATGATGATTGGAACGGATTCGCATACCGTCAACGCAGGTGGTCTTGGCATGGTAGCAATCGGTGTGGGGGGAGCTGACGCAGTGGATGTGATGGCCGGGATGCCGTGGGAACTAAAATTCCCGAAACTGATTGGTGTTAAACTCACAGGCAGGCTAAGTGGCTGGACCTCTGCCAAAGATGTGATCCTGAAGGTGGCCGGCTTGCTCACTGTCAAGGGAGGCACAGGAAAGATACTTGAGTATTTTGGTGACGGTGCAGAGAACATCTCCTGTACAGGTAAGGGCACCATCTGCAATATGGGTGCGGAGATTGGCGCAACCACATCACTTTTTGGCTACGATGAGAGGATGAAGGCTTACCTTGCAGGCACAGACCGCGAAGATGTAGCTGCTGAAGCGGACAAGGTTGCATCCCACCTCACAGGGGATCCGGAGGTATATGCTCATCCGGAAAAATATTTCGACGAGGTGATCGAAATCAACCTGGATGAGCTTGAACCCCATATCAACGGCCCCTTCAGTCCTGATAAGGCCTGGCCCATCTCTGAGTTTGCAGCTGCCGTAAAGGAGAATGGATACCCACGGGAGCTTGAGGTGGGACTGATCGGTTCGTGTACCAACTCTTCCTATGAAGATATTACACGTGCAGCCTCTATCGCCAGACAGGCAGTTGAAAAAGGGCTAAAGGTAGCCACTGAGTTCACCATTACCCCCGGTTCCGAGCAGGTCAGGTATACCATCGAACGTGACGGTCTGCTGGATGCCTTCGAGAATATTGGTGGTGTGGTCCTGGCCAATGCCTGTGGCCCCTGTATCGGGCAATGGGCAAGGCACAATGCTGATGAGGGAAAAAAGAATTCCATCATTACATCTTTCAACAGAAATTTTGCCAAAAGAAATGACGGAAATCCGAATACCCACGCATTTGTTGCCTCGCCTGAGATCGTAACAGCAATGACCATTGCAGGCGATCTGACCTTTAACCCACTTACCGATACCCTCACGAACAAAAAAGGAGAGCAGGTCAAATTGGCAGAACCGGCCGGATTGGAACTGCCCGCCCGGGGGTTCAGTGTAGAAGACAGCGGATACCAGGCGCCCGCTGAAAACGGATCGGATATTGACATCAAAGTAGCGCCCGACTCAAAACGGCTACAACTGCTGGAACCCTTTGCCCCTTGGTCGGGTGAAGACCTGACGGGAATGAAATTACTCATCAAGGCAGAAGGAAAATGTACGACCGACCATATCTCCATGGCAGGTCCCTGGCTTCGGTACCGCGGACATCTGGACAATATTTCAAACAACCTACTGATTGGTGCTGTTAACTATTTCAACAAAAAAACGAATGAGGTCACCAACCAGCTTTCAGGCGAGACCGGTGAGGTTCCTGCTGTAGCCCGCAGCTATAAAGCAGCCGGTATCAGCACCGTTGTTGTGGGAGACGAAAATTACGGAGAAGGATCTTCGCGGGAACATGCAGCCATGGAACCACGCCATCTGGGTGTTATGGTTGTTCTGGTAAAATCTTTTGCCCGGATACATGAAACCAACCTGAAGAAGCAGGGAATGCTGGGATTAACGTTCACCGATAAATCAGACTATGACAAGATAAAAGAGGATGACACCATCAATGTAATTGGGCTGAAAGAATTTGCACCTGCCAAAAATTTGCTGGTCAGACTGGACCATGCAGACGGGACATCCAATGAATTTGAGGTGAGCCACACATACAATAAAACCCAGATTGAATGGTTCAGGGCAGGATCGGCACTGAATCTGATCAGGAAACTGAATAACTGATAAGACCGGATACAGCTTGGAAAAACAGCAAATGATCAACGCCATAGTCGCTGCTGGGAGTTACCTGACGCAGCATGCATTAGGGGTACCATCGGAAGATACAGAAACGAAAAAACTGAACAACCGTTTCTACACCACTTTCGAACAGTTCATCTCCGAAGAACATTCCTATAATGGCTGGTTTACTGAAAAATTTGTAAGAACAGCCCTGGGTGCCATCGCAGGTTCACTGGGCAGAAGTGATCTGGAACATTGGTTGAAGATGTATCCGGCACTACCAGGAAATAAGGCCCATGCAAAAAGAGTCGGTGTGGTGATGGCTGGCAATATCCCCCTTGTGGGTTTTCACGATATGCTATCCGTGATTATGTCAGGAAATATTTTTATCGGAAAAACTTCCTCAAAAGATGACCGCATGTTGAGAAAGGTCGCAGAACTGATCTGTGCCATTGAGCCTGCGTTTGCCGACAGGATTTACTTTACAGATGGATACCTGAAAAACGTGGATGCCATTATCGCCACGGGCAGTGACAATACATCGCGATATTTTGAGTACTATTTCCGTGAAAAACCACATATTATCCGCCGGAACAGAAACGGAGTTGCAATCCTTACAGGCAAGGAAACTGAAGATGAGTTATTACAACTCGGTGAGGATATTTTTACCTATTTCGGACTGGGCTGCAGAAATGTAACAAAGGTCTATCTTCCGGAAGACTATGATCCCGGCACATTGCTAAAACCCCTGGAAGAATTTACTGAACTCCTTGAAAATAACAAGTATTGCAATAACCTGGATTACCATCGCTCTGTCTACCTGATGAACAGTATTCCCTTTCTGGATAATGGTATTCTTCTGTTGAAAGAGGACCGGGATATTAGCAGTCCTCCAGGAGTTGTATATTATGAAAAATATTCGCAACTTGATAAAGTTATCGAAGATTTGACTGTGCAAGATCACCATATTCAGTGTATTGTCACATCGATAAATGGAATAAAAAACACCATACCACCCGGAACCAGCCAGTCACCTTTATTATGGGATTATGCGGACGGAGTCGATACAATGGATTTTTTACAGAACCTCTAATGGCGTATGATTTATAAGTTCAGGATCATATCGAATGAGAACAGGGAATTTGCCCGGGAGATGCTTATCAGCAGCAAACAGACATTTCTTGATTTTCACCAGTGTTTGCAGGAAAACCTCGGGTACGATCCCAATCAGCTGGCTTCCTTCTTTATTACCAACACGGCCTGGGAAAAAGAGCTTCAGATCACACTGATCGATATGATGGACGATGAGAGTGACAACTGCACTACAATGGAGAAGGCTGTCATGGAAGCGCATCGGTCAGAAAAAGGTGACCGCATGCTCTATGTTTTTGATTTCTTTTCCGAACGCTCATTCTTTATAGAGCTTACAGATATTCTAAACCTCTCTGAATATAAACAACTTCCTAAAATTGTTTTTGAAGACGGCGACCCACCGCAGCAGATCAGCCTCTCTATGGATGATGATATCTCCCTGCTTAATGAAGAGCTGGATAATGACCTTTTAAATGGCTTTTCAGATGATGATCTGACCGGGGGATTTGATTTCATTGATTCTGAAGAACTTCCGGATGAATAGAACACTTGTGGTGATTGGAGGTCCCACAGCAGTTGGCAAGACTACCGTAGCCATTGCTTTGGCAAAAAGGTACAATACCGAGATTATTTCAGCCGATTCAAGACAGATCTACAAGGAGACTGTCATCGGAACAGCAGTGCCTTCACCAGAAGAGCTGCTTGCCGTGCCTCATCATTTTATTCAGACCGTCAACCTGAGCGATTACTACAATGCCAGCATGTATGAGTTGGATGCCCTTGAAAAAATAGAGCGTCTTTTCAGAAAACATGAGGTCGTCATCATGACCGGCGGTTCGGGATTATACATTAATGCAGTCTGCTTTGGCATCGACGAACTCCCCACGATCGATCAGGAGATCAGGAGCAGGCTCGCCGCTCAGTTCAGAGACCGCGGACTGAAAAGCCTACAGGATGATTTGAAAAAAGCTGACCCTGTCACCTTTGAGCGGGTCGACCTTAATAACCACTTCAGAATACTAAAAGCACTTGAAGTTACGATACAGACAGGCATACCGTACTCATCGTTCCTGACACATAAGCGTAAAGAAAGAGATTTCAGGATTATCAGGCTTGCACTGGACATGAACAGGGACACACTTTACCACAGGATCAACAGCCGTGTGGATTCCATGATCGGCTCCGGGTTAATCGACGAGGTGAAATCATTGGAAGAGTTCAGAGAAAAAAATGCCATGAAAACAGTTGGCTACAGGGAGTTGTTCAGCTACCTTGATGGCCGGATTTCCCTTGAGCAGGCTGTGGACCTCATCAAAAGGAATACCAGGAAATATGCAAGAAAGCAGCTGACCTGGTTCAGGAAGGACAATCTCTATCCATGGTTTCACCCTGCTGAGATGGAACGCATAGAAACTTACATTAAAACGCAATTAAAACGTTCAGTGTAACTAAAAAGTCAGCACTGCTCTTCCACCTGGTAATGGTTACGATCTGTCGCTGTCCGGGAGACCAGTTCTCCTAAAAACCCCCCAATAAATAGTTGGGAACCAATGATCATACAAGTCAATGCAATATAGAAAAGTACATTATCGGCCACGAGGCTGTCATATTGATGATGCCGCAGGGCATACAGTTTTTGTAAAGCAATGATCAGCAGCGCTGCAAAACCCAGAAAAAACATCAGCGTACCGATGAGACCGAACAGATGCATCGGTTTCTTGCTGAATCGTGTAACAAAGCTCACAGATAAGAGGTCAAGAAAGCCATTGATAAAACGTTCCATTCCGAATTTAGTTACCCCGTATTTCCGTTCCTGGTGTTGTACCACCTTCTCCCCTATTTTCCGGAACCCACTGCTTTTTGCAAGCACCGGGATATAGCGGTGCATCTCGCCATATACCTCAATCCCTTTGATCACTGCATTACGATAGGCCTTCAGCCCGCAATTAAAATCATGCAACCGGATACCACTAACCAACCGCGCTGCCCAATTGAACAGTTTGCTTGGCAGGTTTTTGGAAAAAAGGGGGTCATAGCGTTTCTTCTTCCACCCCGATACCAGGTCATACCCATCTTCCATGATCATCCGGCGCATCTCGGGGATTTCCTCCGGATTATCCTGTAAATCAGCATCCATTGTGATCACCACATCTCCTTCGGCCATCTGAAAACCCACTTGTAATGCAGCAGATTTGCCATAATTTCGTCTGAATTTTATCCCCCTTACAGCATGATTGCGATGTTTCAGTTCCAGGATCTTGTCCCAGGAGCCATCGCTGCTTCCGTCGTCAATCATGATCAGTTCATAGGTAAGTGAATGATCTGTCATCACCTTGTGAATCCAGTCATTCAGTTCGTCAAGAGATTCGACTTCATTCAGGAGAGGAATTACGAGAGAAATATCCATTATCAATTAGATTTGCTGAGGCTCCCTGATTTTTCTTCTTAGAAAAATACCACCCACAAGGCCAATCAGCAGAGAAGCAAATATGAAGGAGGTAAACGACTGCACCGCAAATTTTACCGGCGAAGATTTCATGATCCTCTCCATGGCTTTTTTACGTGACGCTTCCATGGTATTCTCAAAAGATTCGTACTGGTCATCCGACAATTTTTCCTGGTACTTCGCATCAGTCTTTGCCAATCTTTCATCCATCTTTTCAATGGCATAATACTTTGTGTCCTGCAGATAACTTTCGTCAGCACTGTAGACTGAAAAAGTATAGATACTTGTAAGCAATCCGGCTACCAGGCCAATCATCAGACTCATCCCCACAACACGTCCGTAACTGAGGACCTCCCTGGCATATTCAGAACGGTAGAGCACCAGGGTCAACAGGATCAAACCGTAGCTCACCACTGATCCGAGAATAAGTGCCCATTTTTCGAACGACTGATCAATAAAATACAGGAGCAAACTAACCACGATCGTTGCGAGTCCAACAATCGCCCCGTATACGAGGGCAGGTTTCATAACAGGAACCTTTTCTTGATTTTCCATTGTATTAAATTTTTAAATGAGAGGAACGAAGGCATGAATTTAAGGAAAATGTACGAAATGCAAAAAAAAAATGGGCAAGCTACTTATATCGCACCGCTACAACCGTCTACCCTTGCTACCTTCCGGTCCTGGGGGAGTTCAACAGGAGCTGGCCGTATAAGACTTGCCCAAGTCACAAAGATACGAAAACTACAACATATTTCAAGTAAAAACTACCGCTACATGGTATTATTTCGTGATTGACTGTACACCCTGACCCTGCGCAGATGCACATCTGCACGCCAATACAACTATTCAGTTCATCAATAGTGTGTTACACATTCTCCGGTCGTAGTTTTCTCACCACGGCACCGGTGCGCCACATCTCGGAATCTCTCAGCTCTTTCAGCTCTCCGTCCAGCTTCACACGGTAATCTGGCTGACTATTGGAATCGATGGACACCTGTGCTTCTTCGCCTGACTTCACCCGGTCGTAGAGCTCTGAAAAAACAGGCTGCACAGCATCCCTGAACTTTTTCCACCAATCGAGTGCCCCTCTCTGGGCAGTCGTAGAGCAGTTGGCATACATCCAGTCCATACCATTCTCAGCAACCAGTGGCATCAGGCTTTGGGTGAGCTCCTCCACGGTCTCATTAAAAGCTTCTGAAGGGGTATGACCATTTTCCCTGAGCACATTATACTGTGCGGCGAAAATTCCCTGGATAGCGCCCATAAGTGTACCTCTTTCACCGGTAAGATCAGAAAAGACTTCCCGTTGGAAATCAGTTTCAAACAGATAACCGGAGCCAACTGCGATACCCAGCGCAACAACCCTGTCATGCGCTTTGCCAGTTGCATCCTGGAAGATGGCATAGCTGGAATTCAGTCCGCGTCCTTCAACAAAGAGTCTGCGCAGGCTTGTACCGGACCCTTTTGGCGCAATAAGGATCACATCCACATCATCCGGCGGTACGATCCCTGTTCGTTCTTTATAGGTAATCCCAAAACCATGTGAAAAGTATAGTGCCTTACCGGCGGTAAGGTGCTTTTTCACTGCAGGCCATAAGGTGATCTGCCCGGCATCGGAGAGCAGATACTGGATAATACTCGCCTTTTCGCATGCATCTTCGATCTCAAAAAGATCTTTCCCCTCAACCCAGCCATCTTTGACAGCCTTCTCCCAGGAGGCGGAATTCTTACGCTGACCAATGATAACATTGATCCCATTGTCCTTCAGGTTAAGTGACTGTCCAGGACCCTGGACACCGTAGCCGATCACAGCGACCGTCTCGTTCTTAAGCACTTCCTGTGCTTTTGATAGTGGAAATTCTTCTCGTGTTACGACATTTTCTTCAACGCCGCCAAAATTTATTACAGCCATTTTTAACGTTTTAATGCAGGTTATTAATTGTCATCAATTATATGTTAATACTTCATCTTCAGATTCCTTATAATACTGTTCCAGGTCCTTCAGGTAGGAGGTGATCTCCCGGATCTGCTTGGTAAGGGCAACCCGTCCTGACCTCGTGAACTGGAGAATTCCAAAAGGCTCCAGCTCCCTGAAAAGCTGTTGTGTATCCTCCTTGTGACCGGTTTTTTCTACCACGGTATATTCCGGTTCAATGGTAAGTATCCTGGCGTTGTACTTCCTGATCAGGCTCTCCACATCGTCACCGTCAGCAAATGCTTTGGTAGGCACTTTATACAGTGCGATCTCCTGGTACACAATCTCATCCTCGGTATGATAAAAGGCCTTCAGGATGCCAATCTGCTTCTCGATCTGCCTGGTTACTGTCTGTACCATTGCCTCGGTTGTATTTACAACGATGGTAAAACGGTAGATTCCGCGAACTTCCGATTCAGAGGTGTTAAGACTGGCAATGCTGAGGTGGCGCCGTGTAAAGATCACCGTGATCCTGTGCAGCAGACCGATCTTGTTCTCGGTAAATATTGTAATGGTATATTCCTTGTTCATCGCTTTTTTTATTTGAGAACTTCCCGTAAATATCATTTCCTTAATTGGAAACAGGATTTTGCAGGAAGCTCCCGGTTCAACTTATTGCATTATTTCAGTCAAGTCGCATTTCAGAAACTGTGCCACCGGCCGGAATCATAGGGAAAATATTTCCCTCTTTCTCAACTTTCACCTCCAGCACAAAGGGACCTTCAAGCACCATCAATGCCTGGAGCTCTTCTTTCAGACGGTTGCGATCAAACAACTGTTTTCCCGGCACACCAAATCCCTCGGCAATTTTCAGGAAATCCGGATTGACCAGTTCAGTATTGGCGTACCTGCTCTCAAAGAAAAGCTCCTGCCACTGCCGCACCATTCCGAGGAAATTATTATTCATCAAGATAATCTTAACCGGCAGTTGGTACTGGGCAATCGTTCCAAGCTCCTGCAGGGTCATTTGAAATCCGCCGTCACCAACGATGACAAAGACAGGTCTTTCCGGTTCTGCCAGTGCAACACCCATTCCCGCCGGAATTCCAAATCCCATGGTCCCCAGTCCTCCGGAAGTGATCCACGAATTCTGTTTCCTGTAATTGTAATACCTGGCTGTAGCCATCTGATGCTGTCCCACATCAGAAACAATGATTGCTTCTCCATTGGTAATTTCCGACAATGTATTTACCACTTCACCCATCCGCATCTTATCATCCTTGGGGTGGATATCCCTGCTGATTACCTTTTCAAACTCTGTCTTATGAAGCTCGCCGAATGTTGCCAGCCATTCTGCGTGTGAATTCGGCTTCACCATTGGTATCAGCAACTCAAGTGCCTGCCTCGCATCGGCATTAATTGCCACATCTGTTTTTACATTTTTATCAATTTCCGACGGATCAATCTCAATATGGATCACCTTCGCCTGTTTGGCATAGGTAGCCAGGTTACCGGTCACCCTGTCGTCGAAACGCATCCCAATAGCGATCAGCAGGTCACATTGGTTGGTATTCACATTGGGGGCATAGTTTCCGTGCATCCCAAGCATACCGGTATAGAGAGAATGGTTACCCGGGAAGGAAGAGAGTCCCAGCAATGTGCTTGCAACAGGCAGTCCTGCCTTCTCAACGAAAGTCCTGAATTCATCCTCCGCACCTGAGATGGCAACACCCTGGCCCAGCAGTACCAGCGGACGTTCACAGGTATTGATCAGCTCAGCAGCTGCTTCAATGGAGTTGATCGCAGGTTTAGGTCTGGGAACATAACTGCTCACGGCTGTCAGCTGTTCATAGGCATACTCCATCTCTTCCATCTGTGCATTTTTTGCAATATCAAGCAATACCGGGCCAGGCCGACCGGAATTTGCGATAAAGAAAGCTTTTGCAATCGCTTCAGGAATCTCATCTGCTGAGGTGACCTGGTAGTTCCACTTGGTAATTGGCATAGAGACACTTACCACGTCTGTTTCCTGAAAAGCATCGGTTCCCAGGAGGCCGGCAGCTACCTGTCCTGTGATACAAACCAGCGGCGTAGAATCCAGCATGGCATCGGCCAGTCCGGTTACAAGGTTCGTTGCGCCAGGACCTGAAGTTGTAAAACAGACGCCAGGTTTGCGTTTAATACGGGCATATCCCTGTGCTGCGTGGATGGCACCCTGCTCATGACGCACCATAACATGTTTGATCCTGTCCTGATAATTATACATCGCATCGTATACCGGCATAATGGCACCTCCGATATAACCAAAGACGGTTTCCACATCCTCCGCGAGCAGTGAACGCAGCAGTGCTTCCGCACCGGTAATCTTTGTTACAACCTCGTTTCCGTTTGCACGTGTGGTTTTTGTTTTTGTTTCCATTGCCTTTTATTTTAGAATTAAGTTAAAACTTTATAGCGTATAGCAGTTTAAGGGTATAGCGATTAGCGGGTTGAAGGGATCACCCTTACAGCACCTTTGTCGGCTGATGTGACCATGGAAGCATATGCCTGCAACGCTTTGCTGACGACCCGGTCTCTTTTAGGTTTCCAACCATCAGGCGAAGCATCCATTCTTTTCCGCCTGGAACCGAGCTCCTCCGGATCCAGCAGCAGTTGAATGCTCCTTCCTGGAATGCTGATTTCGATCAGGTCCCCGTCTTCAATCAGTCCAATGGCACCATGATCTGCAGCTTCAGGAGAGATATGACCAATAGACAACCCGGAAGTACCACCTGAGAAGCGACCATCAGTGATGAGGGCACACTTTTCTCCCAACTGCCGGGATTTGATATATGAGGTCGGATAAAGCATCTCCTGCATACCAGGCCCTCCTTTCGGACCTTCATACCTGATAACCACCACATCACCTGCCTTAACACGGTTCTTCAAAATGGCCTCCACCGCATCATCCTGCGCATCAAATACCCTTGCCGTTCCTCTGAAATTCAGTACATTCTCATTCACTCCGGCACTTTTCACAATACACCCGTCCTCTGCAATATTTCCATACAAAACAGCCAGACCACCATCAGCAGTATAGGCATGTTCCATATTCCTTATGCATCCGGCCGACCGGTCTGTGTCAAGCTCAGCGTACACCGATTCCTGAGAGCCCATTTCCAGGTTGAACCTGCCACCCGGAGCTGCCCCAAATATCATTCCGGCCTCAGGACTCCGATCCTTACCCATAATATCATAAGCTTTGATGGCCTCACCGAGGGTTTTTCCATCAACACGGTATACATCCGTTGCAATCCGCCCCCCACGATCAAGCTCCGCAAGAATCCCAAGGATCCCACCAGCCCTGTTCACATCTTCCACATGGTATGAAGAGCTGGGGGCCACCTTACACAATACCGGGGTAACACGTGAAAGTGCGTCCATATCCTTCATGGTAAAATCCACCTCAGCCTCTCTTGCTATAGCCAGCAGGTGAAGCACTGTATTGGTCGATCCCCCCATGGCAATATCGAGGGTCATGGCATTCTCAAAAGCCTTCCTGGTGGCAATAGACCTGGGGAGTACAGACACGTTACCCTCCTCATAATATGCCACAGTATTCCTTACCAGCTGACGGGCAGCATTATGGAAGAGCTCCTTCCTGTATGCATGTGTGGCAACAACAGTTCCGTTGCCCGGTAATGCCAGCCCTATCGCCTCATTCAGACAATTCATAGAGTTGGCAGTAAACATCCCGGAGCAGGATCCACAGGTAGGACATGCCGCCATTTCAACACGTAAAAGCTGTTCATCACTTACTTTATCATCTACAGCCATCACCATGGAATCCACGAGGTCAATGGCCTTTCCTCCATCATTTCCTGCTTCCATAGGACCACCGGAAACAAATATGGTCGGAATATTCAGCCGCATAGCGGCCATCAGCATTCCAGGGGTAATCTTATCGCAGTTACTAATGCAAAAGAGCGCATCCACCTTATGGGCATTGGCCATGTACTCAATACTGTCAGCAATCATATCGCGTGAAGGCAATGAATAGAGCATGCCATCATGTCCCATGGCAATCCCGTCATCAATTGCAATGGTATTGAACTCAGCAGCAAAATATCCCATGGATTCAATGATCCCTTTAACCTCCTGACCGATATGGTGCAGGTGGGCATGACCCGGCACAAACTGCGTGAAGGAATTCGCTATGGCGATCACCGGCTTACCCATCTGCTCTTCCTTCATTCCGTTGGCACGCCAAAGACTCCTGGCTCCCGCCATCCGGCGCCCCATGGTTGTTGTATGACTCCTGTACGTATGTTTCATTGTCAACTGTCTTAAAGCAGAAAAGCCATCCTCTTTGATGAGAATGGCCTCTTATTTTTTAAAATAGTCTACACCATTCTCATGTTGGAAAGATCACGATGACCACCACTAGTACGAGAATAATATGTAGACAATCTAGTTTCATATGCTGTATAACATGGACCAAAGATAAAGATAAAATCAATACACAAAAACTTTTTAAGAAAAAATTACAATTTAATTAACAGTTGAAAGCTTGGATAGCTGTAATACAATCAGAATGAAAGTAAGTTACAGGAATTGTGTCTGTAAAAATTTAATCAACCTGAATAGAATCGTAATAATCACACGGCCTGATAAAAGCCTCTCTAAAACCCTTTGCCCTTACCTCTTTAAGTATGTGGCGGGCCTCATTGATTCCGCTATAATTGCCATATACATACCGGTACATACCGTCCGAACCCTTAAATACCCGGACACCCTCCAACTGGCTGAAATAGGATAACTCTACCGGATTTTTCAGGGCCATGATCTGGATAGTAAAACCATCTGCCCTGCGCCCCTCCTCTAAACGCTCATCTTTGAAACCACTCCTTTCCTCCACAACCTGTTCAAACCTGCGGTTCTCAATTACACCGGCATCCCTGTACCCTTCATCAATAACCTCTTCGAGCGCCTTCTGGGCTTCAGAACGCGTTTCAAAATTATCGAGTGTATACATTACCGACGCCCCTGTCAGGATCAGTGTAATATCCCTGTCATACAGAAAAAGCGGAATGGTATCGTTAAAATCAAAGGTTTCCAGAAGCAGAATGGAATATACTTTATCCTGTTCTGGCACAAGATGCAGGGGAACGAAAAGTTCTGCCAGGCGCACCCTGTTATGTCCCTGTTTATCTATTCTCACAGAGACATTCCGGTTCAGCGCCCGCCCTTTCGGGGCATCGGTGCCATCTGCATAGGTATTGATTGCTACAGGATTATGTTCGCCGGCAGCAACAACCTTTATCCGGTCACCGGAGACACCCTTACCAACCAGGTAATCCTTTACACCCAGAGCCCGCTTCTCCGAAAGTATTTCATTGTACGCCGAAGATCCCTTTGAATCAGCATGCCCTACAAGCTCTATCGTTATATCCCGGAATGCCTTCATCATATCGGCAACATAACCGACCTCTTTTTCAGCCTCCTCACTGAGCGCTGTCGAATTGTAGTCAAAAAGTATCCTCCCGGAAATATAATAGTAAGATCCGTCCTTCTTCTCCGGATCTGAAACTCTAATAGGTTTTTCAGCTGAAAGCGCTTCAGTTTCCGTCACTGCCCGGTTCACCGTGGGTGTTATCCCGCCGGCAGAGGAATCTCTCTCCGCCTCAGCAAGGAGCGATCCCTGCCCGGTCAACGCAACCGTATCTTCTTCCTCCAGCCAGACAACAGCGTAGATGCCATCGGTGCTTTCATTGCTTTCCCTTCCCCGTGCGTAGTAGTTCTTATTTTCATCCCAGCCGGGATTATAAAACAGGTCATCACCGGGTGTTGAAATCGGGAAACCGAGATTTCTGACATTGGAAAATGTACCATCCCTGTTTTTCTGTGCTGTAAATACATCAAATCCTCCCATGGTTTCATGTCCCTCAGAACTAAAATAGAGGATCGAGTCGTTCCCCAAAATAAACGGTGTTTCCTCCTGGTAATATGTATTGACCTCGGCACCCAGGTTTTCTGGTTTACTCCACCTTCCCCGTTCATTGCGCACAGACATATATATATCCATTCCACCCCAACCATTTTTCCTGTCACTGGTAAAATAGAGCGTCTGGTTATCTGCACTGATGCTTGCATGTGTTTCAGAATAACCCGTGTTAATCGGGGATCCGATGCTTTTTGCTGCAGACCAGGATGCTCCGTCATAAACACTTGTATAGATATCAGGAGTAAATCCTGAAGTAGAAACCAGATACAACTCTTTTCCGTCCCACGACAGGGAGGACGGGTAATAACTTCCTGGCATATCCAGCTGATCATCAATAATAACCGGGTCTGACCAGACACTATCCTTTTCTAGTAACATCGCCGTTTGGGTTCCTTCGCTACCTGTAATCCTCATTACCATTACCGAACCATCGCCTGAAATAACAGGGTGGCTGACGCTTTTTCCTTCAACCCGGGTATGTGTAAGCGGAATAAATTCAACCCTGCGCGGATCCTGAACCATCTCCCGGGCAAGTTCACTGGAGTTAATGAACATATTTGTATATTCGATTTCGGCAAAAGAGAGTTTGTCTAACATGTTTTTGTAACTGTTGAATGCCCCGATGGCCTTGTCGAATTCATAGTTACGCAGGTAACTTTTCCCCAGCAGGAAAAATGCCAGTGGCGGTGCGCTGGTCTCAAAGTGCGACCCCTCCCTGTAATATTCATTGATCGATAACACAGCTTTCTCGAAATGGCGGATGGTCACATCCGGCGGGCTGCCAATTTTCATTTGACAGTAGCCGGTCAAAAAATGAATATTGCTGTTCAGTGAATCGATATGCAGTATCTGTCTGTAAACATCCAGGGCACTGTGGTAATCCTTTTCTATAAAGTGGGCCTCAGCATCCCTGAACAGGTCACGAAACACCCTGGGATCCTGCGCCCCGATATTGCCTGCAATAAACAGCAGGGATACGAACAGCATAAGGAAAATACCAGGTTTCTTCCGTGTGTTCTCTGTTTTCATTGGTATAACTAAACAATCATATGGACAGTTAGATCATATAACTCTGCAACAATATATTAGAATGGTTTTTAATGTTTATTTTGCAACAAAACAACATTTTTGTTTTACCTTTTTCCTTTTCCTTAAATCAACCTGTTGATAATCAATCCTCCATAATAGTGTTACACCAACTGTATTATTCAAGAATCAACTGCTCGACGGCAACATCTTCACCCCGGATTTGTATATACTCAGTGACCATATCATTCAACCGCCCTTTTTCTTTATCAGCCAGGTTCACTTTCTGACCGATATCATTGCCAAGGTTGTAGAGCTGGTATTCTTCAGAATTTCCTAGTTCAATATCCACCAATGTATTGATGGCCGGCCCATCATAGGGAGGAATCATCACCCAGTCACCCTTCCTGAACGCTGTACGGCTTGTAGCCTCGATGACCAATGCCTCCCGACCCTGTTCAGAATTTCCCATAAATACATCCAGCAAATTCTCACTGTCAGGTCCTTTCATGTCACTTCCCACGAGGCTGGCAATTGAACTCAGCAGGTCAAGGTGACAAACCAGGGCGTCCGATACTTTTGGTTCAATCCGTCCTTTCCAATATACTACAAACGGAACCCTCGTCCCAGCCTCAAAAAGGCTGTATTTCCCACCGCGCAAAGGTCCCGACGGCCGATGATCCCCCAGTTTCTCTACTGCGTCATCATAATATCCATCATTCAGCACCGGTCCATTATCACTACTAAAAATCACCAGGGTATTCTCCAGTAAACCCTCCTCCTCCAACGTTTTTATAAATTGTCCGACACACCAGTCAGCCTCCACGATCACGTCCCCCCTTGGTCCCATTCCTGATGATCCAACAAAACGGGGATGGGGTGTTCTCGGCACATGCGGCTGTTGCAAAGCATAATAAAGAAAAAATGGCTCATCTTTATGCTGCTTTACAAATTCTCCGGCCTTCTCCAGGAAATGATCGGCCATATCCACGTCACTCCATTTCGCTTCTTCACCACCCTTCATATACCCAATCCTCGGAATACCGTTCACGATACTGCTGTTATGACCATGATGCCAATGCATTGTAAGTAGTTCGGGATTCTCCAGTCCGGTGGGTTCCCCTTCAAAATTTTCTTTGTAATTGACCTGTATCGGATCTTCAGGATCCTGTCCGACGACATATCCATTTTCGATATAGACTGTCGGAACACGGTCCTGCGTAGCAGCCATGATATAGGAATAATCAAAGCCCACCTCGTTCGGTCCCGGACCAATTCTATTATTCCAGTCCACCACACCATCACCCAATCCAAGATGCCATTTTCCCACGATACCGGTAATATAGCCCTCCGCCTTCAGCATTTTTGGCAATGTGACCTGTGCTGTATCAATGATCAACGGAGCCGTTCCCGGAAGAATTCTTGCATTCTTATTCTTCCATGGATACATGCCGGTCAGCAATCCATACCTGCTCGGTGTACATGTCGCAGAGGTCGCATAGCCCTCGGTGAACATGATCCCTTCTGTAGCCAGTTTGTCAATATTTGGTGTTTCCAGTGAAGTTGCACCATAAGCTCCTATATCTCCATACCCCAGATCATCCATATAAATCACCACGATATTGGGCTGTTCCGGTGCGACATTGCAGCCCGGCAAAACCAGCAAACCAACAAAGAAAAAAACCAAACCCAATAACACGATCTCTTTAATACCTGATTTTCCGTTCATCTTCATTTTTTATTGATAAAATTAGCAATTAAGTTCCAGATTTCCAGTCTGACACCTCACCTTTCGCTCTAAAAAATGACAACTCCGGTCAGAAACCGATGCTGATCCGCTGCCATCCACGAATCCATGCCACAATATCATGCCGCTCATCAGCAGTTAGTGCGGGTCGCTCCTCCTCCTGCCATCCCCACTCCTGCATTTCTGTTCCCTTTCGTCCGACCGAAATGGTCGCCAGAAAGTACCCGTTTGAGGCTGCACTCAACAATTCCTGGTTGTTCAGGGCAGGCGCCTGGTCTCCCTCTCCATGCTGACCATGACACTCGGCACAGTGCAGTCGATAGAGCGGTGCACCCCGCTCATTGTCGCCCGGATTCCGTCCTGCATAAATGTAATCAGGAGATTTAGAGGCCTCTTCCCGCATATATGCCAGCAGGTTTCCTATATCCTGATTTGTAAGCCGCTCAGCATTATACACATCCGTGCTCCATCCAAACATGGCAGTATGTGAACGGCCAAATGCAATGGTACGGTACAACAGATCGTCCGTTGCCACCGAAAGAAAATCCTCATTGATAATTGCAGGTCCTGTCTGACCTTTTCCCTGTTCACCATGACAGCGGGAACACATAAACCGAAATTTAAGTTTTCCTTTTTCAGCATCTGCCTCGTCTATAATAAACCTTTCATTTATAGGGATATAGGTTTGCCATGAGCGCATATATTTCACCAATGCATATAGCTCCTGAAGCTGAAGGTTTTGCCAGTCAGGCATCACCGCCTCAGCCCTTCCGGTCTGCAATGTATGAAGCAGGAAGCTGTTGTCGGCATTAGAGAGAAGGTCTGCCTGATTCAGTCGCAGCGCAATACCTCCTGACCCTTCTGTTCCGTGACATGTTGCACAGTATCTTGTAAACAGTGTTTTTCCCTCTTCAACCCCTGCCCGCTGAAAAGCCGCAGCATCATAAACCGTTCTCCCAGCTTTTCGGTCGGGCCGTATCATCCTCGCAAGATCAGCAATCTCCGTCTCCCGCAAACCTGAAATATCCGGGTTCCATGAAGCCATTTCACGCTGACTTCGCCCCTTCAGCAAAGTAAACACAATAAAATCTTCAGAAACAACTCTTTGGAAATCTTTACCAAGCAATGCCGGCGTACCCATATCATACTCCTCATAGCTTTTGCCAATTCCCTCCTTCCCATGACACCCCGAACAGGCCATGGAAAAGGTTCGCTCCCCCTCCATTGACTGTCTGTTGCCTTTAAATTCGTTCAGGGTCTCCAGGGAAAAATACTCAAATGCGATGTCGGGCTTTGCCAACCCCAATACGAAGGTTGTCAATGCATCAAGCTCCTGTTCGGGCAGATCAATTTTCAGCATCTGCGAACCCGGAGAGACCATTTCGGGATCCCTGAAATGCTCCTTCAGCCAATTTGAGATGGTCTGTTCCGCATCAATATTCTGGAAGCTGTACTCGTGACGGGTCTTTTCTCCCTGCTCCGTAAGATCCGGACCGATAATACCTCCTACACCCCTTGCTTTATGACAACCAAGGCACCCTTCACGGTTAAATATTTCCTGGCCCTGACGGAACACATCGGTGTGGGAAAAATCTGCATTCTCCGAAAAAATTGCAAGGTGGCACTGTCCACAGGAAGACTGGATATAGGGATCGGAAAGCAGCGGATGGTCCCAATGTGTGTCCAGTTCGGTCCCATGTGCCTCACGGGAATTCAAAGCCCTCCCCTGTCCGCCGTGACACACCGTACAACCATACTGGTCAGGCGGATGATCATCAAAGAAACCCTCCGGATGGTATGTGAAAGGCTGAGGTGCATCTTTCATTCGTGGGTCCTCGAGGCCCAGATGACAGGTTACACAGCGGTCGATACGGTTAAGCCCGTTGCTCTCAAACTGCTGGATCCCCTTTCTGAAAAAATGCGATGTGGCCATACCATCTCCAGTATCGAGAGCCTCAGAATATTTGTGATATTCCCGTTGTAGCTTCTTCCATTCGAGGGCTGTACCCGAAAGGATCGAGGCCATAATAAGGAAAAAGATCAGCAAACCAGAAGCGATGGCTACAGTCCATTGGTATCTTTGTATGGTTTTCTCTTCTTTCAACATATTGCTTTTCTCCTGAACAGGTCAAATCAATCCGAATTCCCAATTCTCCACCCTGAACCAGATACCGATAACGGTAAAAATGATCAGGGCCACAATCGCTGCTGTGAACAGTGCAATGGCCGACATCCTGGTCGACCCGGTTCTGCTCCTGACAATCATTGCATAAACGATAAAGACAACCACAGTGAAGGTAGCCGGATTGAGCAACATCACGAACCATTGCGAAATCCCGGGAAACCAATCTCTGATTCCTCCATACTTAACCAAAACGAGTAACTGTAGCAGCACTACCACAATAGCAAATACTGCTGATCGAACCGTCAGCCGCAGTCCGACCGAACCGGAAAACCACTGACCAATATATTGATCTTCCCTGTCTTTATAAGGGATAGAGAAGAGGAACCACATAAAGAGTACCGGCACGACCAGTCCACCCATGAATGCAGAATAGGAAACCAGTTCCTGGATTCCAAGGAAATACCAGGGCGATTTTGCAGGGTTCTCCGGGTGGGATGGATTGGCAGCTTCCAACAGTGGTGCCTCAATAAAGAATGAGAGGAACAGCAGCAGGGCCACTACAGCGATAAAGATCCCCAGCTCGGTCCACATTAAAACCGGCCATGCATACCATTTTTCCTGTTCTTTCAGCTCCTTTGCGACTGGTCTGCTCAGTCCTCCATCCTTCCTGATACGCCAGAAATGAAGAGCGCTCAGCACAATAAGCGCCAGGGGAAGGAAGACTACATGCAGCATAAAGAAACGCGTCAGGGCTGTCTGACCCACCTTCTCGTCACCGATCAGTAATTGCTGAAAAAAACCGCCTGCATCGATAAAAGATGTAATACCCAGCAGATCCGTCAACTCCCTTGCAGATGCTGCAATGTTCGAACCGATGGTTACGGCCCAGTAGGAGAGCTGGTCCCACGGCAGCAGGTAACCACTGAAACTCATCAGTAGCACAAGCACAAACATCACCACACCGAAAACCCAGTTGAGTTGCCTTCCTCCGAGATAAGCACCTGTATAAAAGGTCCTCAGCAGGTGCAGGAAAACCACGATAACCATAGCGTGTGAAGCCAGCCGATGGATGTTCCTGATAATTCTTCCCCCGGGAACCACATGCACAATATCCTTGACAGAATTGTACGCATCTGCAACAGAAGGAGTGTAATGGAGCATCAGCAAGACGCCGGTAAGAATCATGATCAGAAAAAGAAATACAAGTATCACTCCCAGTCCAAACGTAGTTGTTAGCTTCATGGAATGAGGGTGCACCCGTGGGGCATGGATATGCAGAAAGAAATTTTGCGTAATATTCCTGATTCGCTGTCTTCTGTAGGAATCAGCATTTTTTGGGGATCTGGTCTTCTGTGAATTCTGCTCCATGCTATGAAAAGATCATGTGAAGATCAGCTTATCATCCGGACCGGTAACTGCATCAAGGTCTACCATCAGTCTTCCGTCGGGCAGACGACTCATTTTGTACCAGACAAGGTCGGTAGGGGCCGGACCTGAAATGACACTGCCGTCATTGGCATAATATGACCCGTGGCACGGACATTCAAAGCCGTCGGTGGTTCTCTGCACGGTACATCCGAGGTGCGTACAAACTGCCGAAACAGCCTTGACCGATTCATGATCCCTGTAGACAAATATGTTATGCTCCTCGATAAAAGTGTATGTATCTACAGGGAAATCCGATAATTCCCCCAGTCTTACCTGCTTAACAGAACCGGCTCTTTTATGGGAAAACTGACGAAAAAAAACAATGCCGATAATTGCTCCGGCTATGGATGACAGGGTAATGGCCAGTTTACGAACAAACAATCTGCGCTTCACGAAATTTAATTTTTTTAATACTAACGAACAATTGCGGCATTCATCCACAATGATAAAACAGTCGTAAAAATAAATAGAATCCTTTTGAATAGTACCCTAAACCGCAATTATATAATGGAAAACCTTAAATTTGAAATAATTTAATATTAGTTCAATGCTGTTATGAGCGGAATATTCAGGGTCACATTTTTACTTGCAGTTTTATTTTTTTTCGGGTCGGTTTTTTTGCTTAACTGCAAGAGCAACAAGGAATCGGGCGTTTATTCGCCTGGGTCCGGACAATCAGAACTTTCAGAAACGTATGTCGGGCGGGACGCGTGCAAGGAGTGCCATGAAATGGAATATGATCTGTTCCAGCATTCGGACCACGACCTGGCCATGGATGTTGCGACCGAGGAGAGCGTTCTGGGCGATTTCAACAATGTAACGTTCACCCATTATGGCGTCACCTCCAGGTTTTACAGAAGGGACAGTAGCTTTTATGTGCATACAGAGGGTCCTGACGGGGTGATGCAGGATTACAGGATCAGCTATGTATTTGCAGTCAGACCTCTCCAGCAATACCTCATAGAATTTCCGGGAGGTGCATACCAGTGCCTGCCTATTGCCTGGGACACACGGCCGGAACCGGAAGGTGGACAGCGTTGGTTCCATCTTTACCCGGATGAAAAGATTGCCCATGATGACATCCTTTACTGGACCCGCACAACCCAGAACTGGAACTATATGTGTTCTGAATGTCATTCCACCAATCTAACCAAGAACTACGATTACGAGACCAAAACATACCATACCACATGGAATGAGATCGATGTATCCTGCGAAGCGTGCCATGGACCGGGCTCATTACATGTTGACTGGGCCAATAAAGTGGAGGAAGGCGCCAGTCCGGATATCTACCCGGATCTCGGGCTGGTGGTAAGGCTGAAGGATACCGACAATGCCACCTGGGTGTTTGACCCCGATTCCACTACAGCACGCAGATCAATTCCCCGGCAATCCGATGAGCTGGTGCAAATGTGCGCCCGTTGTCATTCAAGGAGATCTGTCATCACAGAAGACTATTATCACGGTGGCTCCCTGTTGGAAACGCACTGGCCTTCACTGCTGGATGAAGGGCTCTATTTTGCCGATGGTCAGATACAAGACGAAGTCTACGTTTATGGCTCTTTCCTTCAGAGCAAGATGTACAAAGCGGGGGTCGTCTGCAAGGACTGTCATGAACCCCACAGTGGAAAGATCTATGTCGATGGAAATGCCTTGTGCTACAGGTGCCACATGGCATCTGACTATGGCGGAAGGGAGCACCACTTTCACGATCCGGCCGATGAGGGTGCCAGCTGTATGGAGTGCCACATGCACGAACGCACCTATATGGTAGTTGATCCCAGGAGGGATCACAGCATCCGTATTCCCCGACCAGACCTTTCAGACAAGCTGGGAACCCCCAATGCATGCAACCAATGTCATACCGATAAAAGCAATGAATGGTCGGCCCAATATCTTGAGGAATGGTATGGGAAAACACTCCTGGAAACCGAACATTACGGAGAAGCATTCTGGTCAGCCCGCCAGGGGTACCCTGAAGCCCTTCCAAAGCTTATCAGTCTGGCAGATGATCATCAGAATGCACCCATGGTCAGGGCCACAGCAATCTCTCTGCTCAACAACTACAGTGATCCCATGGTTGTTCCACTGCTGGACAAAACAATACGCGATACTGATCCGCTGATCAGGTATGCCACATTGAACGTGATGCAGAACTTGAACGACCAGTCGGCCATGAACCATATCATCAACAGCCTTGACGACACCACCAAGCTGGTCAGAATTATGGCCGCCAATGCCCTTACGCGGTACAACACGGACAATATTCCGTCAAGCAAGAAAAAGCTATTTGAGAAAAGCCTGGACGAATACAAGGAATCCCTGCTGATCAATGCTGATCATCCCGGAACGCACGTCAATTTTGGCAACCTTCACCTCAACCGCGGCGACCTTGCCAGGGCCGAAGCCTCCTACCTGAAGGCCATCGAGATCGAACCTGGACTGGTAACGGCCTATATCAACCTGGCAGACCTCTACAGGAGGGTGGAGCGGGATGAGGAGGGTGAAAAGATCCTGCTCAGTGCGCTTGACAAATACCCGGATCTTGCTGCGATAAACTATTCCCTCGGTTTGCTGAAAATACGCAGAGGCAACCAGGAAGGGGCGATGAAGTACCTGCAAAGAGCAGCTGAGCTTGAACCCGGCGAAGCCCATTACAGTTATGTGTATGGTATCGGTCTGAACTCAACACAGCAATCCAAAGATGCGATCTCTTTTTTGGAAATAGCCTTACAGAATCACCCTTATAACAGGGATATCCTCTACGCACTCACCACACTGCACCTGGAGCAGCAGCAACTTTCCAAAGCGAAAGAGTATGCCAGCAGGCTGGTTGAATACTATCCTGCAGATGAGAACTACAAACAGGTACTGCAGTACCTCGAGCAGCAATAGCAGAAAAATGGAAGAGAAGAGACGCATCTTCAGAAGCCTTTTTTTTCCAGTCTCCTTCCTGGTCCTTATCTGTTTTGTAAAATTCTTCGAGATCTCCATGGAGATCAATTTTATACATTCCGGGGTCATGCCCAGAAAACTCAGCGGACTACAGGGCATCCTCTTCTCCCCGCTCATCCATAGTGACTGGAAACACCTGTTCGACAATTCCATTCCCGTTTTCCTGCTGAGTTTCGCACTTTTCTATTTCTACAGGGGCATCTCCTACACAATCTTTCTCTTCCTGTACATCATCAGTGGTATACTACTCTGGTTCATCGGCAGGGATGCCTACCATATTGGCGCCAGCGGAATCATATACGGACTCGCGGCCTTTCTATTCCTAAGCGGAGTAATCAGGGGTGTCAGGCACCTGATGGCCATTTCCCTGCTGGTAGTTTTCCTCTATGGAAGCCTTATCTGGGGCCTGCTGCCATTCGATTACAAGGTATCGTGGGAAGGCCATCTTAGCGGAGCCATCGTTGGCATAGTGCTTGCCCTTCTTTACCGTGACCAGGGCCCGGAACCTGAAAAACCAAGCTGGGAGCTGGAAGAGGAGGAGAATAAAGAGCGAGAAGAGTATGATGAACGTGATGAAGAGAGCGATGAAGAATTTCAAAAAAACCACTAATTTTAGCGGGCTGTATAAGAAACCAATATGATCGTCAAACTATATGAAAAAAATCCGGATCCACACGTGATCCTTGAAATTGTGGACCTGCTTGAAAGGGGCGGGGTAATCATCTATCCCACAGACTCTGTCTATGGCATCGGATGTGATATTACAAAGACGAGGGCTGTTGAACGGGTAGCCAGGATCAAGGGGGTTAAACCAGAGAAAGCTGATTTTGCCTTCATCTGCTCCGACCTGAGTCACCTGGCCGACTATGCCAAACAGGTGGACAACAACACCTTCAAAATGATGAAATCCTATCTTCCGGGACCCTACACCTTCATATTAAATGCAAGCAACAACGTACCAAAAATTCTGAAGCAGAAGAAAAAGACTGTGGGTATTCGGATTCCAGACAACAACATCATCCTTGAAATTGTTCGTCAGCTTGGTCATCCGATACTTACAACATCACTAAAGGAGGATGATGAGATCCTGGAATATTCCACCGACCCGGAAATCATCCATGACCAATACAAGGATCTGGTCGACCTGGTGATTGACGGAGGATATGGCGGACTGATTCCCTCCACAATAATCAACTGTACAGGCGATGAACCGGAATTGATCCGGGCAGGACTGGGAGAAGTAGATTAAGTACCATTTACCGAAAATTCACCAGAAAAAACAAGGAGAAAAGTAAAATACATATACATCTGCTTTACTTTGTATAACGATCAGGAACAAAAAAACCAGAAATGAAGAAAACAATCGATGCTTTTATAGCATCCCGGAACATCGCAGTTGCAGGTGTTTCTCCAAGAAAAGGAAATTGGGGCCTGATGCTGATGCAGGAACTCAAAAAAAAGGGCTACTCCGTCTACCCTGTAAACCCAAAATTTGCCGAAATTGAAGATGCAAAGTGTTACGGATCATTGGCTGACCTTCCCCGGGAGGTTGAAAACCTGATCCTGGCCGTTAATCCGCAACGTTCAATTGAGATGATCGGGCAACTCCCTGTATCCGGCATTAAGCGTGTCTGGATGAACCAGGGAATCGGTCAAGGAGCATTTTCGGAAGAAGGGCTGGATATGCTGAAAGCAAAAAAGATGGAGTATGTCTATGGATTCTGTCCAATGATGTTTTTTGGTAAGGGCATGCACAAATTCCATTACTGGATGAGGAGAAAACTGGGGAAAACACCGGTAGAATTCTCCCTGAATTAATTTTAACTGCAGAACAAGGTTTTCCCGTAAAAAAACCAGCTGTAAGAAGGAGGAGGTCTTTCGTCTCAATCCTTCCAGAAAGCTGGAGAAAACAGTACAAGCACTGTAAATAGTTCAAGCCTTCCGACCAGCATCAGGAAAGAAAGAAACCATTTACCGGCAACAGCAATATCATTAAAATTTGCTGCAGGACCAACGTTGCCGATACCGGGACCAATATTTCCCAGGGTAGCTGCCACTGCACCTATGGAGGTCTCAAAATCGTTTCCCAGGAGGGACATCACAACCATGCTTACCACTGCAATGACCACATAGAAAGCCAGAAAAGCCAATACATTGGTAACCACGACATTATCAACTGCTATTTTATTCATTCTTACCGGGATAACAGCATTTGGATGGATCAGCCTTTTCAGTTCCTGCGTCGAATTTTTTATCAGGATCATGATCCGCATGATCTTGGGACCACCACCGGTAGAACCGGCTGAACCACCGAAAAACATCAGAACGAAGATCACTGTAGTAAGCGCAGGCATCCACAGAAGATAATCATCGGTAGCATATCCTGTTGTTGTGATGATTGAGACCACCTGAAAAAGCGCAGTCCTGAATGATTCCTCTGCTCCCCTGTTGCTACTGAAGAATAACCCTGCAGCAATCAGTAACGTAAAAACAAAAATAAAACCGAGGTAATATCTGAACTCTTCATTCTGCCAGACCTTTCTGAACCGGAGATGAAAACCAAAATAGGAAAGGGTGAAATTGACACCGGCCAGGAACATAAACACCGTGATAACATAATGAACATAAGGTGAATCCCAGTAGGCAATACTTGACTGTTTTGTAGAATAACCACCTGTAGCCATGGTGGTCAGGGCATGACAAACAGCATCGAAAAGATCCATCGGTCCGATCCAAAGCAGCAAAACTTCTGCCAGGGTAAAAATCACATAAATACTCCATAGCCTCTTTGCGGTTTCCTTAACACGAGGATGCAACTTATCTGGCATCGGACCGGGCACCTCCGCTGCAAACAGCTGCATACCACCTATACCCAATACAGGCAAAATAACCAATGTAAGCACAATGATTCCCATCCCGCCCAGCCATTGTGTAAGGCTGCGCCAGAAAAGAACGCCATGCGAAAGTTCTTCAATGTTGTTCAGCACAGATGCCCCGGTTGTCGTAAAACCTGATATGGTCTCAAAAAACGCGTTCGTAAAACCGGGAATAGAACCTGTAAGAACAAATGGCAGCGTACCAAAAAAAGAGAATGCCAGCCATCCGGAAGTAACAATCACATACCCGTCACGCTTCGTAACTTCCAGCTTTGCCTTCCGGGTAGAGAAGAAAGAGAGGAAACCAGTAAATGCAGTAATGGCGCCGGCCAGGATAAAATGAGGCGCGTCATTTTCCCCATAGATAAGAGCAACCGGCACTGCAAGCCACATACAAAAACCCTCCACCATCAGTAGAATACCAAGAATGCGCAATGCGGTTTTCGGATTGGGCATGAATCACGCTTAGTTAAATAGTTTTCCTATGGTATATATTTCAGAGGGAAGGGCAAAAACAACCACCCGGTCATACGGTTTTATCTGCGTCTCTCCGTGGGCAATAAAACTGTTCTTTCCCCTGATCACCCCACCTATAATTGCCTCATCAGGAAAGTTCAGATCTTTCAGTGGAGCTTTGGTTACCCTGGCCTTTGGTTTTACATAGAACTCCATTACTTCAGCCTCAGTGCCGGTAAGACATTTTATGGAAGAAACCTCTTCACTCATTGTAAATCTGAAAATGCGGCTGGCTGTGATCAGTTTCTTGTTGATAATGGTATCGATACCGATATTCTCTGCCAGATGGATATAGTCTATATTCTCCACCTCGGCGATGGTCCGCTTCACGCCCAGATGCTTGGCCAAAAGACAGGAAAGGATGTTCGTATCGGAATTCCCTGTAACGGCAATGAAAGCATCCATCTTTTCCAGCCCTTCATCCTTGAGCAGCTCCATATTTGTTCCGTCCCCGTTGATCACCAATGTGTTGGACAGCATGCTTGATAACCTGTAACTCTTCTGCTTATCGATCTCGACCATCTTAACATAATGCTGATTACCCAACTGTCGGGCTGTCTTGATTCCAATCCTGCTTCCTCCGAGTATCATGATGTTACGAACATCAAAATGCTGCTTTCCGGTATACTTGTAGAGTTCCTTCATACCGGCCTGACTGCTGATGACATAGACCAGATCACCCTCTTCAAAAGCATCATCACCACCCGGAATAATTGTCTTTCCGCTTCGGGTCATCGCCACAGCACGAAACTCAAGGGCATGCTTGTCGGGAGTCAGATCCCGCAACTTCTGCCCAAGGATAGGGGCCTTGTCATCCAGTCTGACAACGAACATCTGCAGCTTACCACCGGTAAATTCAACGACCTCTGTGCTTCCGGTCTGGGCAAGTAACCCAACAATCTCACGGGCGGCAATCTTCTCCGGATAGATCATATAATCGATTCCGAGATTGGAAAAAATTTCCTTGTTGGCCTGGAGAAGATACTCATCATTATCAATGCGGGCAATCGTTTTCTTTGCTCCAAGCTTCTTACTGAGAATAGCGGAAGTGATATTCACTCCTTCAGAAAAGGTAACTGCAATGAACAGGTCAGCTTTTGACACCTTCGACTCTTTCAGTATACTAATGGAATTTGCATTCCCCTCCAGTGTCATCACATCCATGGATGCCCCGATTGACCTAAGTCGCTCAGGATCATTGTCGATTACAATGATGTCATGGTCTTCATTGCTCAGCATCTTAATCAGATGCGTTCCTACTTCCCCTGCCCCTGCAAGTATAATTCTCATAAAGATTCTGCTGTATATTGAACAGGTAAATTAACAGAATATCTTCCAAATAGAACAAGGTTTACCTTAATTTCTACAATTCAGCAGTTCATTTTTTACGAGGAGCACTTATTGACAGATTATCAAAAGCATTCTTCCGCAACAAAACAGTGGTCAGCTCTATTTTAACTGCGCCCTTCTTACGCATAATATGTATATTATCAAAATGTTTTTCAAGGGACCTTACCTCATGCCTTTTTAACGTCCCGTCCCCCACCAGAATTGCTCCTGTCGGCAATTCAGGTACTGAAGACAGCCATGGGAATCCGCTCCTGAATACGATCACCTCCCATCTTTCGGCACCAACCACAGCAGAAAAATCTGTTTCGGAACAATCTCCGGCAAGCAGAATACCAATACCCCCTGCAGAGATCCCCCACAAACCATCAGCAATCCTGAAGCTGCAATGATCTGAAGCGTTTTCATCCATTCCGAGGTACGACACAGTATGGTGAAAAACCTTTCCAGGTATACGGTTTAGTGAACTGATAAAATCCCCAACATATGGGTCTTTTGCAGACTCCTCCTGCAGCACATATGTGGTCCGTGCTGAACCGGAATAGTAAGTGATGACTGATGCACTGCTGAAATTACATATATCCAAAAATTCTTTTTCGTGCATGGACCGTGCAACGGCAGAAGAAAGCCCTGTAGTAACAGCAATCAGGAAAGCTAAAATAAGCAGGTAGGCAACCCTTTTGTATATCAGCAATCCGACAAACGAAATAATGATGGCCATAACACCAAACGCAACAAGAGGATGAAGTGGAACATCACGGATCACTGCATAGGGAAGGGATGATATATAACGGATCAGCAAATCCAGCATACCGGCAACATTAAGAAGCAATGATGAAAACAGGGCACATTCAGGAACCATGATCAAAAATGGAGAAAAAAGTACAAAAGCTCCGAGAAGCAGGCTGACAATGGGTATCGCTGTGATGTTTGTCAAAATAAACCACACCGGAAACTGGTGAAAATACAGAAGCACAAGAGGCAATGTACTCAACTGTGCCGCAATACTTACAGCAATCAGGTCCATCACTTTTTTTAATGGTTTTTTCCATGAACGGTACAATTCTGCAATTCCGGGCTGAATGGTCACAATACCGAAAACTGCCATATAGGACAATTGAAATCCGGGTTCCCTGATCCTGCCTGGATCCAGCACCAACAATATCATAGCAGAAAGAAGCAGGGTATTGAATATGTTGCTCTGCCTGTTAAGTGTCCTGGAAAAAGCAACCAGTGAAAACATGGTCACAGATCTGGTTACTGAAACTGAAAAACCGGTGATCGCAGCATAGAACCACAGGATGAACAGGATCATAAGCAGTTTCAAGGTTCGCCAGAACCTTGAGCTTTTTGGAAATTTCAGCAACAGATCCAGTATCATCCATACCATCCCGACATGGAGTCCGGAAACAGCCAACAGATGCATCGCGCCAGCATTGGAGAAAGCCGTTTTCGTCTCCCTGTCGAGAAATGACTTGTATCCCAACGTGATGGCGCTGAGGATGGCCGTTCCAGCATGATCAGGATCCCAGTTCGATATGATCTTCATCCTTATCCTCTGTGGCAGGTATGCAGGATCAGGGTGCAGTCCTTCAATGGGAAGTGCATGGCCGGAAGAGGAGACAAACAGGTTGTACCTGAAATTTTGTCGCTGCATGTATCGCTTATAATCAAACTCGCCCGGATTGCCCCGATTAACAATTTCCTTTATTTCACCAGCGAAAATCCATGTTTTGCCAGGAATCATTTCGGGCATAACCGTGTCGCTCATTAACCAAACCTGCATGTTTTCCTTCATGCTGAAACTGGTACTATCATCCGAATAATATAATGCTTCAACCTGCACTGCTACAGAATATTCCTTTTCGACTGGTCCATCCATGATTTTTCCCACAACAAATCCTTTTTTACCTAATTGGTAGTCCGGAAAGTCAGCATCTGACATATTGCCAAAGATGGTTCCGTTCAACAAAAAAAACAGTATTGTTCCTGTGCTGAAAAGAGTATTGAAAATACCGGACTTTATTCTGACAAGAAGATGTGCAGAAGACACAACAAGCAAAAGAAACATGATTCCGAACAATAACCAGGTTTCTGCTTTGTCATGCTCCAAACCAAATGACATTATAAGTCCTGCGGCAAAAGGGAGTACCACACGGGCTACTGGTGTTTTTCTCAGATCAAAGATAAATCCCCGCAACTTTTTTAGTTATTAATGTGCTCAGGCAGAAAAATATCTGTTTTTTATTCAGAAATAATGAACCTTTCTTGCGAGAAAGAGGTTTAAAGGATATATTTAAGGAACTATTTACGCGAAACACAAAAACAAAATAGACACATGGCAAATCTCACAACCAAGCACATGGGTATCTCTTTAAAGAACCCAATTATTCTCGGATCCAGCAACCTGGTTGGAAACGTTGATAACCTTAAAAAAGCTGAAGATGCGGGCATCGCTGCCATCGTCTACAAGTCACTCTTTGAAGAGCAGATTCAGTTGGAAGATTATGACCTGGGAAATCAGCTGGAAGCTTATGATGAAAGGCATGCCGAGATGATCAACCTCTTTCCCAACATGGAGCATGCAGGTCCCAAAGAACACCTTTTAAACCTCAGGAAAGCAAAGGAAAGTGTCAGTGTACCCCTGATTGCCAGTATCAATGCGCTCTACAAAGAATCATGGGTTGACTACGCAAAACAGATCGAAGAGACTGGTGTGGACGGGCTCGAGCTGAACTTTTTTGCTGTACCGAGAGACATGAACAGATCGGGTCATGATATCATTGCCGGACAGCTGGAATTTCTCAAAGCAGTGAAAAATGCAGTCAAAATTCCTGTCAGCGTGAAGTTAAGTCCCTTTTATACCAATATTCTTAAAACTGTTGTTGACTTAAATGAGGCAGGGGCCGACGGATTCGTACTCTTCAACCGTTTGTTTGAACCTGATATTGATGTAGAAGCAGAAAAGCACGCATCACCCTGGAACCTAAGCACACCGGGCGATCACAGGCTGGCTGTTCGTTATATTGGTTTGCTGTATGACAATGTTAAAGGTTCGCTCGTAGCCAATAACGGAGTATACGAAGGAACAGATGTTGTGAAAATGATCCTCGCAGGTGCAGATGCCATTGAGGCGGTCTCCACCATCTATCACAATGGAATCAGGCACATTCCGGTCATGCTAAAGGAACTTGAAGAGTGGATGGACCGAAAAGGATATGCAGCCATCGATGAATTCAAAGGCAAGCTGTCTGCCAAAACGATCAACGATCCTTTCGTTTACAAAAGAGCGCAATACATCGATATGATCCTGAAATCAGAAGACTATTTTAATCCGATTGTTTAATAATTGAAGAGAGATTACATAGAAAAGCTGTCGCCACAATACGTGCGACAGCTTTTTTATTTCTTTACAGGATATATGATCTTGTAGTCGCAGTCGACATTCCCCTTTGAAATGGCTTTCAGCCTGCTTGCAATGAGCTTTTTGCGCAAGGGATTGATCAGATCAACAAACAGCCTCCCATTGAGATGGTCATATTCATGCTGAATGATCCTGGCCCTTACCCCGTCATATTCCTCTTCGCGAAAATTCCAATGTTCATCGTAGTATTCTATTCTCACATTGGAATGCCTGCTCACGTCCTCCCTTATATTCGGAATGCTGAGGCATCCTTCTGTAAAACTCCATTTCTCACCCCACTCGTCTGTGATTTGCGGGTTAATAAAAACCTTTTTAAAGTCCTTCAGGTCCGGTTCATCATCAATATCCTCCATCCTGGAAGCATCCACCACAAAAATACGGATCGATTTCCCAATCTGTGGAGCAGCAAGCCCAACACCATCACTGGCCACCATGGTCTCATACATGTCATCTATCAACTGGTCCAATCCCTCATAATCCTTATCGATCTCCAGCGATACTTTTCTCAGAACCGACATCCCGTACACAAATACGGGTAACATTTTTGCCTCAATCATAATACACTGATAACTGTCATACAATACATTAACAGAATTTAATTCTTTTTGTTCTGTGTATCCATATAAGATCGCAGAATCAAAACCGCACTCATCTTATCCACATTTTCCCGTTTTCTCCTCTCCGATTTCTTTAATCCACCCTCAACCATGGCCTGCACAGCCATTTTTGAAGTAAAACGCTCATCCTCCCAGGCAACCTCAATTCCAGGAAAACGTTTCCTGAACGCATTTACGAACCGCTCAACCAAAATAAATGATTCACTGGGCCTGTTATCGTGTTGCAGAGGTTTACCGACAACCACACATTCCACCTCTTCCTTTTGAATATATGCTGCAAGGAATGTCATCAGAGAATGTGAAGCAACAGTTTCCAATCCGCTGGCTATCATCTTCATTGGATCACTCACCGCGATGCCACACCGCTTACTTCCGTAATCAATTGCCAGGTATCTTCCCATCCGGTTATTTCCTCGCTACAAAATTAATAAAACTACGCATTTAGAAAAGCATTCAAAATGAGTTTATTGCGAAAAGGCCGCTCCGGAGTTTCGGAACGGCCTTTTGTACTGGTCAAGGAGTCGGGGTAACACCTGAATCCCTAATTAATTGTTATTTATTTACTTGTGTAAAATCCATGGCAGCCATTCTAACATAACTGTCGTACCTCCACTTAGAATTTTCCTGTGCAGCTTTGAACAGAACAGCAGCCTCTTCGGGGAAAGCTTTCTGCAGGGAAGTATAACGCACCTCGGATTTCAGGAAGCTTTGGAACTGGTCCCATTGCGGCTCCTTGGAATCAAGCACAAACGGGTTTTTCCCCTCCTCTGCCAGGGCAGGATTGTAACGATACAGGTGCCAGTATCCAGATTCAACGGCAAATTTTCCCTGGGCCTGTGTCTTGCCCATGCCCTGACGAAGACCGTGGTTGATACAGGGTGAATAGGCAATAATCAGTGAGGGTCCCTTGTAAGCTTCAGCTTCTCGCAAAGCTTTCAGGTATTGCGACTGGCTGGCGCCCATGGAAACCTGTGCAACGTATACGTAACCGTATGACATGGACATCACGCCGAGATCCTTTTTTCTGATCTTCTTACCCGATGCGGCAAATTTAGCTACAGCTCCTACCGGTGTTGACTTCGATGCCTGTCCGCCGGTATTGGAATAAACTTCCGTATCCATCACAAGGACGTTCACATCCTCACCAGAGGCAAGTACGTGGTCCAATCCACCATATCCGATATCATATGCCCATCCGTCACCACCGAAAATCCATACAGATTTTTTCACAAGGTATTGTTTCAGCTCCAGGATTTCCTTTGCGACCGGGTCCTTCTCTTTCTCAAGTGCAGTTACAACGGTCTTTGAAACCTCCCTGGATGAATCCAAATCATCTGCAGCCAACCATGCATCAAATGCCTCTGCAGTTTCTTTGGCCACATTACTTTTGCAATCTGCCATCAACATGGCAATCCTCTCCCGCATTTTATTAATACCTGTTGCCATACCAAATCCATATTCCGCATTGTCTTCAAACAATGAGTTTGCCCAGGCAGGACCCTGTCCGTTCTCGTTGGTACAATATGGAGTTGAAGGCGCTGATCCTCCGTAGATCGATGAGCAACCAGTTGCATTGGCAACCACCATCTGATCTCCGTACAATTGTGTAATCAGCTTGATATAAGGAGTCTCACCACAGCCAGCACATGCACCAGAAAACTCAAACAGCGGTTGGGCAAACTGGCTGTTCTTAACTGTTTTCTTCTTATCAACAAGTGCCTCTTTGTTCGTGACATTTTTCCTGATATGGTCCCAGTTTGCATCTTCATGAAGCTGAGTTTCCAGCGGTTTCATCACCAGTGATTTCTCCTTGGAAGGACATACATCCACACAATTATCACATCCGGTACAGTCGAGGGCTGAAACCTGTATTCTGTAATGATATCCTTTAAGATCTTTCCCAATAGCATCGATTGTATCCACACCTTCAGGCAATGCCTCCTTCTCCTTATCATCCAAAAGGAAAGGACGTATACAGGCGTGCGGACAAACATAAGCACACTGGTTACACTGAATACAATTTTCGGGTATCCATTCAGGAACGTTCACTGCAATACCACGCTTTTCAAAAGCAGTGGTTCCTGCCGGGAATGTTCCATCCTCCCTTCCAACGAATGCACTTACCGGGAGGTCATCCCCCTTCTGCGCATTGATCGGGTCTACCACTTTCCTGATAAATTCCGGCTTATTCATATCCTCCTTCTCGTCACTCAATTTAAGTTTAGCCCATTCAGCAGGCACTTCGATCCTGGTAACATCGCCGCCTTTTTCGATGGCTGCAAAGTTCATGTTCACTACCTCCTCACCTTTTTTCCCGAAACTCTTGACGATGAACTTACGCATCTCCTCAACTGCATGCTCATAAGGAATGATATTGGCAATCTTGAAGAAGGCCGACTGCATGATTGTGTTTGTGCGATTTCCGAGTCCGATCTCCTGTGCCAGTTTTGTGGCGTTGATGGTATAAAAATTAATCTTGTGTTCAGCAAGGAACTTTTTCATATGGTCGGGCAGGTGCTTTTTTGTCTCCTCTTCATCCCATATGGCATTGAGCAGGAATGTACCACCATCTTTAAGTCCCTTCAGCATATCATATTTATTCAGATAAGATGGAACGTGGCATGCCACAAAATCAGGTGTTCCTACGAGGTATGGCGCCTTGATCTTCTTATCACCGAATCGGAGGTGTGATGTAGTAATACCGCCTGATTTCTTTGAATCGTAAGCAAAATATGCCTGACAGTATTTATCGGTCGACTCCCCGATGATCATGATCGAGTTCTTGTTTGCACCTACGGTACCATCGGAACCCAGCCCATAGAATTTTCCTTCAAACGTCCCTTTCTTCACAACAGAGATCTCCGGAAGAATGGGGAGAGAAAGAAATGTAACATCATCCACGATTCCAACAGTGAACCTGTTTTTGGGCTCTTTCAGTTTCAGATTTTCATAAACAGAATGAATCATTGCCGGAGTCGTGTCTTTGGACGACAGTCCATACCGTCCACCGACTATTGTTGGAGCATTCTCCTTGCCATAGAAAACATCCCTTACATCCAGGTAGAGCGGTTCACCATTTGCTCCCGGTTCTTTCGTTCTGTCGAGTACAGCGATCCTTTTCACAGTTTTGGGAAGCACCTTCAGGAAATATTTCTCAGAAAACGGCCGGTAAAGATGCACAGTAACAAGTCCAACTTTCTCACCCTTATCGAGCAGGTAGTCGATCACTTCCTGAATCGTCTCAGTAACCGAGCCCATGGCCATGATAATATTTTCAGCATCAGGTGCACCATAATAGGTAAAAGGATGATACTCCCTGCCTGTAATTTTTGTGATCTCCTGCATATACTCTTCAACCACATCAGGAATCACATCATAAAATTTATTGGCAACTTCACGCGTCTGGAAATAGATGTCGGGATTCTGCGCCGTTCCCCTTGTCACCGGATTTTCAGGATTCAGTGCATTGGCACGGAAAGCCTTCAGCGCATCCATATCGATCAGGTCGGCAAAATCCTCATTTGAGGGGATCTCAACCTTCTGAATCTCATGAGATGTACGGAAGCCGTCGAAGAAATGAAGGAAGGGGATCCTGGTTTTGATAGCGGCAAGGTGTGCAACAGCAGCCACATCCATGATCTCCTGAACACTCCCGGTAGCCAACATGGCAAACCCGGTATTTCTTGTTGCCATCACATCACTGTGGTCGCCAAAGATCGACAATGCCTGGGCGGCAAGGCTCCTGGCAGAAACATGAAAAACTGCAGGCAACAACTCACCTGATATTTTATACATGTTCGGTATCATTAGAAGCAATCCCTGCGATGCAGTAAAAGTACTTGTCAGCGCACCCGACTGCAGCGAACCGTGCACTGCACCGGAAGCCCCGCCTTCAGATTGCATCTCAGTAACCTCAACAGTTTGTCCAAAAATATTCTTCCGTCCGTGAGATGACCACTCGTCAACATTCTCCGCCATATTGGATGATGGAGTAATCGGGTAGATGGCAGCGACTTCACTGAACATGTAGGCGATATGTGAAGCAGCATAGTTGCCATCGCAGGTGATGAATTTCTTTTTATTAGCCATATTAATCAACTTAAGTATTTATATAACAAGTATTTAAGTATTTCGTTATTGGTATAACAAAATTATAATTTTTGATTGGATTTGCAGGTGGTTCCTACTAATATAAAATCATTACAAATAAAGTCAAAAAAAGACGGAACCTGGTAGTCCCGTCTTCAATCATTCAGACCGCTAAGCGTCATTTACTGACTGTTCATTGAAATCAGGAACTCCTCGTTGCTGGAAGTTTTCATCATCCTGTCTTTAAGGAATTCCATGGCCTCCACGGGATTCATATCCGAGAGGTAATTCCTGAGGATCCATATCTTGTCCATCATGGGTTTGTCCAGCAGGAGGTCTTCCCTCCGTGTACTTGAAAGGTTCGGATCCACTGCGGGCCATACACGCTTGTTGGCAAGTTTACGGTCGAGCTGCAGCTCCATATTTCCAGTTCCCTTGAACTCTTCAAAGATCACATCATCCATTTTTGAACCTGTCTCTGTAAGTGCTGTTGCAAGAATCGTAAGTGAACCTCCGCCTTCAATATTTCTGGCGGCACCAAAAAAGCGTTTTGGCTTATGCAGCGCATTGGCGTCCACACCACCGGAGAGCACCTTTCCTGATGCGGGTGATACAGTATTATATGCACGTGCCAGGCGTGTAATAGAATCAAGAAGGATCATTACATCGTGACCACATTCCACCAGTCTTTTAGCCTTCTCCAAAACGATGCTTGCGACCCTGACATGGCGTTCGGCAGGTTCATCAAACGTTGAAGAGATCACTTCGGCATCGACATTTCTTGCCATATCCGTAACCTCTTCAGGACGTTCATCCACCAATAATACCATCATATAGACCTCAGGATGGTTGGCAGCGATGGCATTGGCAATACTTTTAAGCAGTACAGTCTTACCAGTCTTGGGCTGTGCGACGATTAGTCCGCGCTGTCCCTTGCCAATGGGAGCGAACATATCCACCACCCTGGCAGAAAGATCGGCACGTCCTTTGCCTACAAGATTGAATTTCTCTTCAGGAAACAGGGGGGTAAGGTAGTCGAATGGTACCCTGTCGCGAATATAATCCGGACTGCGGCCATTGATCTCTTCCACTTTTATCAGCGGAAAATATTTCTCACCCTCCTTGGGAGGCCTGATTGAGCCTGTGACAGTGTCACCGGTTTTCAGCCCAAACAATTTTATCTGACTCTGAGAAACATAAATATCGTCTGGGGAATTCAGATAATTGTAATCAGCTGAGCGAAGGAAACCGTATCCATCGGGCATAATTTCCAATACACCTGAATTGATGATCAGTCCTTCAAAGTCATATTTATCAACTGCCCGACGCTCCTGCCTGGGTTCCTGATGCCTTTCGCCCCGGTCATTGAAGCGGTCATTGCGGTCGCCTTTTGGATAGTTTGGCTTCCGCTGTTCGCGGTCATGCTGTCCCCCTTTCCTCTGTGGCTGATCATCTCTGGGATGCTGGGAATCACGCTCCTGACGCCGCTCCTCTTTCTGAGCCGGAGCAGAAGACTGAGGTGCACGGTTTTCACGTGACCGGTTATCCTGCGGACGATTATCTTTCTGACGGTTGCCTGGTGATTGGTTATCCTGCGGACGGGTATCTTGCTGACGGTTATCCTGCGGACGGGTATCCTGCGGACGGGTATCTTGCTGACGGCCACCTGCAGGTTGATTATCCTGTGAACGATTCTCTTTCTGCCTCCTAACAGCCCCGGCTTTGTCCCCGGCAACTTTTTCCGCTACCCCGGAATCCCTCTTGGTTCCCGCCTGCTTATCTTCAATCTTCTCAGACTTTGGCGGACGTCCACGGCGCTTCTTCCGTTCCGGTTTCGCCTGATTGCTTTCAGCAACTTGCCCGGCCTTTTCACCCGGCTTTACACCTCCGGAAGGCTCTTTTCTCTTTGCCGTTTTTGTTTCTGAGGCCACAATAGCCTGCATGTCCAGGATTTTATAAATCAAATCCTGCTTGCGAAATGACTCTACTTTTTTGACGTTCAATTCCTTAGCAATTTCCCGCAATTCAGCAAGAAGCTTTTTGTTCAATTCAAGAATATCGTACATATAGATGTTAAGTGAATGGATTAATTATACGAAAAAGGAAATAATTTGAGAAGTTACAGACCTGTCTCGGCCTTAATTCCTTGCAATATTAAAGAAATTAAATGGACTTCCAAAATAATTTTGGGATGCTTTAATCATTTTTATTTTCCTAACCTGCTCTTTATGAGGTATTAATAGGAATTGATCAATTAATATCCATGCTCTAAAACATTGAATATCATAACGATATACGACAAATAATTAAAATTCAGGCATAATAAATGGTTTTTTATTTTTAAAAAGTAATTTCATACGATATTTTACAGACTTTTTTGTAACCTTACAATCAGGAACAGATAATCTTTATTGAATTATGCGTCAGCTGAAGATCATCAAGCAGGTCACCAACAGGGAGACTCCATCGCTGGATAAATACCTGTATGAGATCGGTAAGGTTGACCTGATCTCAGCCGAAGAAGAAGTTGATCTGGCACGGCGTATCAAAAAGGGTGATACGCAGGCAATGGAAAAGTTGATCAAAGCCAATCTGCGGTTTGTGGTCTCGGTCTCCAAGCAATACCAGAACCAGGGACTTAGCCTGCCCGATCTGATCAACGAAGGCAATCTTGGACTGATTAAAGCCGCTCAGCGGTTTGACGAAACCAGGGGGTTCAAATTCATCTCCTACGCTGTGTGGTGGATCAGGCAATCCATTTTACAGGCACTGGCTGAGCAGGCCCGCATCGTGAGGTTGCCTCTGAACAAAATCGGGTCAATCAATAAAATTAATAAGACCTATGCAGAGCTGGAGCAGAAATATGAACGTGAACCCACCGTACTGGAGATCGCCAAGGTACTGGAGATTGCTCCCGAAGATGTAAAGGAAGCCATCAGGAGCTCCGGCCGGCATGTATCCATGGATGCCCCGCTGCTGGACGGAGAGGACGGGAACATGTATGATGTACTGCTGAACGATGATCAGCCCGGGCCTGACAAGGGATTGCTCAATGACTCCCTACGGAAGGAGATTGAAAGGGCATTGTCAACCCTCACCTATCGTGAAGCGAGCATCATCCGTCTCTATTTCGGACTCAATGGTAAACATCCCCATACACTGGAAGAGATTGGTGAAGAGTTCAGTCTAACCCGGGAACGGGTCAGGCAAATCAAAGAAAAAGCGATCAAAAGGCTGAAGCATACCAGCAGAAGTAAGATCCTGAAAAGCTATCTTGGATAAGGCTGATTTCAGTATATCACAGATTTATATTATACCATCGATTTATATTATACCATCCGCTTAATACAATTTCTATTTTTTTACAATATTCCCTGCACTGGAGGTCCTACTGCGTAATACCACTGCATCGCCCTTATAATAAATATTACCGGCACTGGTGGCTGCCATGGATATCTCTTTGTTGGCAGTCACCCTGGCATTACCGGCACTTGACACCTTTACAGTAAGGTAATCAGCAATAAGGTCGTAGGCATTGAGTCCCCCTGCACTTGAAAGATCAGCCTTCATGGAATATGCCGAACCACTTAGATTACAGTCACCACTTGAACTAATGGATACACGAATCTCATCGGCATGAACATTCAGGTCCAGATCACCTGCACTGCTGATATCAATATCAATATCATCACAATCAAAAGTACCCTGTCCCCTAACATCGCCTGCGCTGCTAATACGGACGCCCGTAAGCTCCGGTAAGGAAACATTCACCCTCCTCGATGAAGCACGGAAAATGTTTCGTTTCGATCCGATCTTCAGCATGTGCCCCTCTTTTTCAACAGTAATATATTCATGAAGGTTTTCATCTGCCACGACCTCCACGAAGAAATCACCCTGCGAAATAAAGACATCGATTCCTGAACTGGCATGCACACCAGTGAAGCCATGAACATTGACCTGTTCGGAGATCACATCACCTTTACCGACAATACCATTATCCCAGTCACCTATGATACAGGATGATAACAGCAGCAAGGATGATATAACAAAAAAAGCAGCAATCTTTCTAATCATATTGATTCTTTTTTAGGATTCTAATTCTTCTACTGCATATAAGGACGATCAAAATCACAGAATGTTACACCAATGAATAAGCTGGCACCCCCTTGATCGGTTAATCTACTTTAACTACCAGCCCTTTAAGATATTCTCCCTCGGGATGATAGATGCTTACCGGATGGTCGGCAGGTTGCGACAGCTGGTGAAGAATCTTCACCGCTCTACCGGTATTGGCCGCTGCAGCGAAGACGGATTTTCTGAAATTTTCTCGGCTTACAGCCTGGGAACAACTGAATGTGAAGAGCAAACCTCCTGGACGGATTTTTTCAATGGCATTCTGGTTCATCTTTTTATATCCCTGCAGTGCATTGTTCAGCACACGCTGGTGTTTGGCAAATGCCGGCGGATCCAGTATGATAAGGTCATATTTCTGATCAATATCCTCCATAAACTTAAAGGCATCCGTTGCAAATTCTGCGTGGTTATCCCGGTCAGGAAAGTTGCGTTCCATATTTATCTTTGCAAGTTCGATGGCATGCACCGAACTGTCAACACTGTGCACAATTTTTGCGCCACCACCCATAGCGTAAACACTAAATCCACCCGAAAAGCTGAACATATTGAGGACCTCCCTGCCAGCGGCATAATGGCCAACAAGTTTTCGGTTCTCGCGCTGGTCCACGAAAAAGCCTGTCTTCTGTCCACGTTCCCAATTCACCCTGAACTGGTAACCATTTTCAAGCACTTCGCCCTCACCCTGTTCACCCAACAGCCAGGTATCTTCAGGACGCAATCCTGTTTGCAGGTGCAATGTATTCCTGCTTTTGCTGTAGACTGTCTTAACAGGGAGTCCCGGCAATGCTGTAAGCACCTTCAGAATATCATTAAGATGATGGTACATCCCGGTGGAATGGGCCTGGATAACTGCCGTACCATTGTAGTAATCAATGATCAGCCCGGGCAGTCCGTCTCCCTCTGCATTCACCAGGCGAAAAACGTCGGTCTTTCCGGGAAGATAAACGCCCTCCTCAGTGCGATGGTTCCAGGCCTGGGTTATCCTGTTACGGAACAGATTCTCTCCCACAGGTTCTTCGCCAAGGGTAAGCATCCTGATAGAGATAGATCCCTCCTGGTAGTGTCCTGACCCCAGCTTTTCATCCTTGTTGTCATACACATCAACAACATCACCCTCAACGGGGATGCCAACTATTTTTTTGATTGCACCTGAGAACACCCACGGATGTCTTCTGCGCAGCGACTGGTCTTTTCCTGATTTCAGGACGATCTTCACACGTTCACTCATTTGTAATTATTTAGGGATGTTCTCAGTTTGTTGTATATCTCAAGACAGACCCATGCATCTGTCGCCGCATACCTGAGCTGCGGATCCCTGAGTTCATCCGATTCCCAGTTAGACATCTGCTGTGATTTGGAAATCTTGTATCCAAGGACAATGGCCACAAGCTTCTTTAGACTTTTAGATTCAATTTTAAACGCCTCGACATATTTCTGCAGGTCAAGAAACCCTGCAGGGTTTATTGCAGTAATCTGCCTCATTCTGCGCATATCGTCATGAAGCCCTGCGCCAATCTTAAGAATAGCTTCATCTTCGAAAAACTCTTTTAACGCTTCGGGGATGCCGATCCTGTTGACCCTGAACAGCCATGCCACATGGCTATTAGATATCTGTATAAGCGCGATCTTATGGTTGACACCCTTTTTAAAGGAGGGCTTCGTTTCGGTATCAAATCCAAGTACAGGATAATTCCTGATCTCCCCAATAGCTTCGTGAAAAGACTGCATATCACCCACGACCCTGATCTCCCCCTCAAACTGCCTGACTTCCAACTGGTTGATCTCCTCCTTCGTAACCTCACTTCTGAACATCAAATATCCTCCTCATTTAAATCCTGCAACCGGGTAAAAAAGGAGTTATCGTAAGTAGGGCCCTGCTCCTCAACATCCATTTCACCCGGAGTCCCATCCCCTGCTGTTGGATCTGTTTTAGCAACATACAGGCCGTGCAGCGCACGCAATGCATACAACAGTTTTTCGCCCCAGAAATTCTCGAAATTGTCGATCACTTCCCAGACTGCATCGTTCATAATCTCTTCAATCCCCTGCCTGTACTGAAGGGTGAAATCCTTCAGATCCTGGTAGATGTCAGCAAGATCTTCAGAAATATTGTGCGTAACCAGGTCTGAACGGTCATATTCATCTTCTTCTGCGATGCGAAGGTATTCATTGTGCTTCCCCAGTAGTTGCAGTACTCTTTGGAAGACAGCAGACCATTCCTGTTCGGTAACAAACTTCTCATTACCACTCTCCATAACAGGTTCCGGCGGTTCCACGGAGACGATCTGATAGTAGACCCTTGATAATAATGGAAGAGAAGATTGAATAAATTCCAGGCCACTCTCATGCGGCTGTTCCAGCCAGCTACAGTAATCATTGGCTGACCTCACGAAGTCGATCACCTCAGAAGCATATACTCCTGATCCCTGTATGTCATCTTCCTCTTTCATACCGCAAAATTACAAAAAAAGAATGGTTATGTGAAAAATCCGGTTATTTACAAATCCTAAACACCAGGTCCTCTCCCCTGCTGATCCTCCCCTCCTCCAGCAGCATATCGACGACAGCGGTGACATCCTCTTCCTCCCTGTCAATCAGTCCGATAATCGCAGCCAGTCCGGCCGGACCGTCCTTTAAAACCTTAAGCACCGCATCAGCAATCCCTTCGAATACCTGCTGTGAGACACCTTTATCCTTTTGTCCGAGACAAACGTCACATTGGCCACACCGGCCTGCCCCCTTTTCACTGAAATAGGAGAGCAGGAACTGGCTACGGCATTTCGTTTCTGTCCCGGCATAATCAAGCATTTGTGTGACACGCTCAATATAGCGCTCCTTACGGAATATATAGCGTTCAGCAGAGATCCGTATATTTCGCTCTTCCAGGCGTTCTTCCAGCAGGGTAATTACCGGATTGTTCTTCTTCGGAATAAAACTGATCAGCTTCATACCGGAAAGCTTAACAAGGTACTTATATACTTCATCCTGGTTCAGTCCGGAACGGCGTGAAAGCGTATATTCATCGATCGCGACATACTGCGAGAAGAGTCCGGTATAGGACCGCAGCAGCAGTTTAATGAAGGCGTCGAACTCCGGGTTACGGACCTGGAATTTGTAGAGTTCTTCACGGCCCACCGTAAAGTGGATCCGGGAAGGATTATTGATCTCGTCGGTAATCTCAAAATAGCCCTCACGTGCCAGGATACTCAACGCACTGGTGACCGTCATCGCATTGAATTTATTCTTCGAAAGAAACTCCCCGAGGATAAAATCCATGGACAATCCCTTGCCACTGCCAACCGGCACCTGCAGATGATTAAACAGAGCCTTGTAGATCTCCCTGAGGGTAATGAACCCCGGAAAATTCACGTCTATACGCTTCTCCGCCTGCCGCTTATCTGCATTGCTGTAGAGCAGGATGGCCCACGCTTTCTCCTCATCCCTGCCGGCCCTTCCGGCTTCCTGGAAATAGGCCTCGGGTGAATCCGGCAGGTCGATATGGATCACGAAACGCACGTCGGACTTATCGATCCCCATGCCGAAAGCATTGGTCGATACCATGATCCGTATTTTACCCTGCTGCCACTCCTCCTGCTTCCTCATTCGTTCCTCGAACTTCAACCCGGCATGGTAATAATCGGCACGAACTCCATGCTTCACCAGTAATTGCGAGAGCTCCCTGGATTTTCTCCGGTTGCGGACGTACACCACGCCAGTGCCCTGCACCTTTTCCGCAATTTTCAACATCTCCCGGTGTTTGTCTTCTGTTTTTCTGACTACGTAAACCAGGTTGGTCCTTTCAAAACTCTTTTTCAGCAGTTTCCCATTTCTGAATGCCAGTCTGTCCATGATATCCTTTGCAACCCGGGAAGTTGCTGTCGCTGTCAGCGCAAGCACCGGAACATCCGGCAGAATCTCCCGCAGTTCCGAAATCTGCAGGTAAGAAGGGCGGAAATCATATCCCCACTGAGAGATGCAATGGGCCTCATCTACAGCGATCAGGTTCACATTCATCTGCTGAACCCTTGACCGAAAGATCTTGGTGACCAGCCGTTCCGGAGAGAGGTAAAGAAATTTATAGCCACCAAAAATACAGTTGTCGAGTGCAATGCTGATCTCATCCCTGGTGAGCCCGCTGTGTATGGCCATAGCCTTGATGCCCCTTGCCTTGAGATTCTCCACCTGGTCCTTCATCAGGGCGATCAGCGGGGTGACCACCAGGCAGATGCCATCCCGGGCCAGAGCAGGAACCTGGAAAGTAATGGATTTACCACCTCCCGTGGGCATCAGGGCCAGCGTATCAACCCCGGAACCTGCAGATTCCACAATATCCTCCTGCAGGGGACGAAATGAAGAATACCCCCAGTACTGCTTGAGTATATCATGATAGAGACTCATATTTTACTGATTTTCAATCCCCTGAATAATAATTGTTAACAATTCTTAAACCATGGGAAAGTAGCCTGTTTATTGACCATTTTTTTGTATTTTTGCCACATTTAAATTTAACCAAATAAAAAGAAAAATGTCTTTCACTGAAAATAAAATAGTTTCTGAAGGATTGACTTTCGATGATGTCCTGTTGCTGCCGGCTTTTTCTGAGGTACTGCCCCGGGAAGTTTCACTGCAAAGCAGGTTCTCCAGAAATATCATGCTCAACACCCCCATCGTATCAGCTGCCATGGATACGGTAACCGAGGCTCGGCTGGCCATTGCAATCGCCCGCGAAGGTGGTATCGGAGTGATTCACAAGAACATGACGATTGATCAGCAGGCCCTGGAAGTCAGAAAAGTAAAGAGGGCTGAAAGCGTGATGATCCACGAACCGATCACCATCGGAAAGGAAGGAACAGTAAGTGATGCCCTCAAACTGATGAAGGAATACAAGATCGGTGGTATTCCTGTGGTGAAAGATGACCGTGTGCTCATCGGCATTGTCACCAACAGGGATCTGCGGTTTCAGCAGGACATGAAACGTCCGGTCGGAGAGGTGATGACCAGCAACAACATCATTACGACCACGCCCAATACCGATCTTGTACAGGCAGGAAAAATCCTGCAGCAGCACAAAATCGAAAAACTGCCGGTGGTCGACAATGATAACAAGCTTATCGGCCTGATCACCTATAAGGATATTACCAAATCGAAGGACAGGCCCAATGCCGCAAAGGATTCGAAAGGGCGTCTTCGTGTTGCAGCAGCAGTTGGAGTTTCCGGCAATGTGGAACAAAATGTACATGTTCTGGTAGATGCTGGTGTAGATGCCATTGTCATCGACACAGCCCATGGACACTCCAAAGGCGTGATCGAAACCTGCCGGAGGGTCAAATCTGTCTTCCCGGAGATAGATATCGTCGTGGGGAACATTGCTACGGTTGAAGCCGCCCATGCACTGATCGATGCAGGTGCCGATGCATTGAAGGTAGGTATCGGTCCGGGCTCAATATGTACCACCAGGGTTGTGGCTGGTGTGGGTGTACCACAGCTATCCGCCATCTATGAAGTGGCTGCCGAAGCAGCAAAAAGCGGAATTCCCGTAATCGCCGACGGTGGCATACGGTATTCAGGTGATATCGTGAAGGCCCTGGCTGCAGGAGCCAGCACAATCATGGCCGGATCACTGCTCGCCGGCGTTGAAGAGTCACCGGGTGAAACCATTATCTACAACGGAAGAAAATACAAGTCATACCGCGGCATGGGCAGTGTCGAAGCCATGCAGCAGGGATCCAAAGACCGTTACTTCCAGGATGTTGAAGACGATATCAATAAACTGGTGCCTGAAGGCATCGTCGCCAGGGTACCATTCAAAGGATCACTGAACGAGGTAATCTACCAGATGGTTGGCGGATTACGCGCAGGTATGGGATACTGCGGTGCAGCAGATATTACGGCACTCCAGCGGGCAAAATTTGTCCGGATTACCAATGCCGGCGTTGCCGAAAGTCACCCGCACGATGTAACCATCACACGGGAATCTCCCAACTACAGCAGATAATAAGCACTTGATTAAACCGTTTCTTAACTATAAACACGCTGAACCATGATCAAACCACGCATCTTTCTGTCTCTTTTGTTCCTCACTGCCCTCCTGTCAAATATTTTTTCACAGGATATACTGATGACCATCGGTGACAAAGAGATTTCGCTTGACGAATTCGAAAGAATCTATAATAAAAATAACAGTAGCATCACAACAAACAAACAGACACCGGAGGAGTACCTGGATCTGTTTATCAACTTCAAGTTAAAAGTAATTGAAGCTGAGAACCTTGGCATGGATACCACCGAAAAATTCCTCCAGGAATTTAATTCCTATAAAGATCAGCTCGCACAGCCCTATATGACCGATGAAGAGACAAAAATGCAACTAATGGAAGAGGCCTATGAGCGGATGAAATGGGACATCCATATCAGTCATATCCTGTTGGGTATGGACAACCAGGCTACCCCTGAAGATACGTTGGAGCTATACGAGAAGGCGATTGAGATCAGAGACCGGATTATCGAAGGTGAAGACTTCTCCGAAGTCGCCCGTGCCACATCCGACGATCCCAGTGTAAGAATGAATGGCGGTGACCTGGGATATTTTACTGTTTTTATGATGGTCTATCCGTTCGAAACGGCTGCATATAACCTGGAGAACGGAGAGATTTCCATGCCGGTGCGGACGGAATACGGTTACCATATCTTAAAGAAACACGAGAAACGCCCGGCTGTAGGAGAAGTCTTGCTTTCCCACATCTTTCTCGCAACACCAGAAGGATCGCCTGAACAAAAAAAGGAGGCAGCAAAGTCACTGGCTATGGCACTGGGCGACAGTATCCGAATGGGAACTGACTTTGGTGAGCTGGCCATGCGGCACAGTGACGACAGAAACAGTGCCGTCAAAGGAGGTGAACTGCCATGGCGGGGAACCGGCAGATATTTCAAAGAGTTCGAAGAAAAGGCCTTTGCCCTGAAAGAGCCGGGAGATATTACCAAACCTTTCCAATCATTTTACGGTTGGCACATCATTAAGCTGCTGGATAAAAAAGAGATTGGCACATTTGATGAAATGAAATCAACCCTGGAATCGAGGGTAGGCCGTGGAGACCGCGACAGGGTCAAAAGAAAAAAATACCTCGACAAACTGAAAAGCGATTATAATTTCTCTCTGAATGAAGCAGGATACAAAACGCTGTACACCATGGTAGACTCCTCTGTTTTCAAAGGAGAATGGAAGATCTCAGGAAATGACCTCGGTATAAATGAACCCCTCTTCACCATCACCGGAAAAAAGATCACACTCGGCGATTTTGCCGCACACATCGAAAAGACCCAGAGAAAACGCAATCCCATCCCGATCGAGAACTACGTGGATATGAAGTTTAATGAATACCTGGAAGATTTTCTGCTTAAAGTGGAAAAAGAGAGCCTGCCGGAAAAATATCCCGGGTACAAACATATCCTTCAGGAATACCACGACGGAATCCTGCTCTTCGATCTGATGGACCAGAAAGTGTGGACCAAAGCAGTGAAAGACACTACAGGACTGGAAAAATTCTTTGCAGAGCACCGTACAGATTATATGTGGAGTGAACGAATGAAGGCGCTGGTGGTTACCGGCGACAGTACAGTAAATATGCGCAAGGTTCAGCGGAAGGCGAAAAAAATTGCCTCTGGAAGATGGGATGAAGATAAGCTGAATAAAAAATTCTGCGATGATACTACGGCCTGTATTTCGGTTGAGGAGGTTATTGCCGAACCGGGTAAGAACAAACATATCGATGCACTGAACAGTACCCCGGGAACAGGCAATATATACGAAGAAGATGGAAACTTCCGGTTCGTTATTGCTACGGAAAAACTTCCCCCAATGGAGAAAGAGCTCCATGAAACGCGGGGACAGGTAACATCCGACTACCAGGATTACCTGGAGAAAAACTGGATCGAAGAACTCAGAATGAAGTACCCGGTAGTTGTAAACAAGGAACTTTTATCGGAAATAGAATAACATTTTGAAGAAATACCTTAACATTGGATCAATGGCCATCATGGCCCTCATGCTTGCCTTCGCATCATGCAGCCTCATCGAACCTGAAAAAGGAACCAGACCTGTAGCACGGGTATTTGAAACGTACCTGTACGAAGACGACATTAAATCCTTTATTCCTGAAGACGTCAGTGCAGAGGATTCGGTCGCAATTGTTCACAGCTACATCGATAAATGGGTGCGTAAGCAGTTAATGCTCAGCAAGGCAGAAGAGGCCCTTACGGAAGACCAGAAAGATGTTGAGAAGAAAATTGAAGAATACAGGTCCTCCCTGCTGATCTACTCTTACCGACAGAAGCTCCTCCTTCAGAAGATGGATACCATTGTCACTGATGAGGAGATCCAGGAATACTATAACAACAATATCGATAATTTCATGCTCTCTGCCGAGATCGTGAAAGCGACCTTCGTGAAGGTCCCCCTTACTGCTCCCGATCTCAGTAATGTGCGCAGTTGGATCAGGTCAGAAAAAGTTGAAGACCTGGACAAACTAGAAAAGTATTGTTTTAATTATGCAGAAAAATTTGACAATTTCAATGATTCCTGGATCTATTTCAAGACGTTGATGAAACAGTTTCCGCTGGCCATCGACCAGCCGGGAAGATTTTTAAGATATAACAACAACATTGAGACGAGTGATTCGATGTTCCACTATTTCCTCCATATTTCGGACCATAAATCCGAAGGAGAGGTCACACCCCTGGAACTCATCAGGGATGATATCATCAGTATCCTGCTAAACAAGCGCAAGATCGAATTTTACAATGACCTGGAAAAAAAGGTATACAATGAGGGGGTAAACCGACAACAATTTGAAATCTATTGAAAGAATGAAAAAGCTAGAATACCTGTTTATAATACTGATCATCCTGGGAGGTGTCCGCAACGTCACCTCACAGGAGAATGCTTATATACTGGACAGGGTAGTGGCCGTAGTAGGGGATTTTCATGTGCTGCAATCGGATATTGAGGAGCAGTATCTTCAGATAAAAATGAACCAGCCCTACCTGCCAAAAGAGGTTAGATGCGAAATACTGAATTATTTCATTGAGCAAAAGCTGCTGATGACCCAGGCCAAGATCGATAGCATTGAGGTATCTGAAGGACAGGTAGAGATGTCGATGGAATCCAGACTGAACATGTTTATCAGTCAGTTCGGCAGCGAAGAGGAGATGGAGGAATATTTCAACAAGTCAATTTTCGATATCAGGGATGATCTCAGAAAAACCATGAAGGAGATGATGATCACCCAGCAGGTCGAACAATCGATCGTGGGTGAAATAAACCCAACTCCTTCGGAAGTGAAAGAATTCTACAGATCGCTCCCTAAAGACAGCATCCCCTATATAGATTCTGAAGTTAAAATTGCCCGTATCATCGCCTATCCTCCAGTAAATGAGGATGCCATTTTTGATGTCAAGGAGCGGCTGCTAAAACTGCGGGAAAGAATTATCAACGGTGAAAGCATGTCAACACTGGCCATTCTCTACTCAGATGACCCTTCTGCAGCATCCAATTTCGGTGAAATCGGTTTCCTGAATAAGCGCGATCTCGATCCAGCCTATGCTGAAACAGCCTGGGCACTGAAAGATGGCCAGGTATCCAAGATCGTCGAATCATCCTTCGGCTACCATATCATCCAGTCGGTGGAGCGCAGAGGAGAACGGCTCAACACCAGGCATATTCTGTTACAACCCAAGGTAGACGCTTCAGCCAAAGGAAAAGCACTGTCGAAGCTGGACAGCCTTAGAACGGCCATTATCTCCGATTCCATAACATTTCACCGGGCTGCCATCTTCTACTCTGAAGATGAAAAGACCAGGGCCAACGGCGGTATTGTAGTTAATCCGTCAAACCAGGCTGCAACATTCAGGCTGGATGAGCTTCAGACGAAAGACTACTATACCATCAGGGAGATGGAGGTGGGCGATATCTCAAAACCTTACGAATCGACTGATGAAAATGGCAAGCTCTGCTATAAGATGGTCAAACTGATATCCAGGACCGAACCACACCGGGCCAACCTTGAACAGGACTACCTGCTCCTGCAGAATATGGCACTGACGAAAAAGCAGAATGAGATTATGTCAGAATGGTACCGTGACAAGAAGAAGAAAACCTACATACGGGTCGACGAATCATTCCAAAACTGTCTGAACAGTAACGATGAGCTTTCAACCCTGTAATGAAATCCCTGTCCAAACCGGCCCGTTACCTTAAGTCCCTTGCGGTATTTGTTATATCACTACTGACCGCTACAGCGATCCATGCACAGCAAGTCAGGCAGATAGAAATCCTCAACGCTGATATCATCCGTTCAGACCGATCACTTGGCAAAGGAGCACAGAAATTATTGGGTAACGTAAAATTCAGTCACGAAGATGCCATTATGACGTGCGATTCGGCCTACTTCTATTCGGAAACTTATTCAATGGATGCATTCAGCAACGTGACAATCGAACAGGGAGATACACTGTTCCTCTACGGTGACCGGGTACACTACGAAGGTGAAGCACGCATCGCAAAGGTCAGGGACAATGTAAAGCTTATTGATGACAGTACAGTGCTGATAACCGAATTCCTCGACTACAACAGGGAAACCGATATTGCATATTACTATAACGGAGGGGTCATCACCGAAGGGGAAAACAGGCTCACCAGTGAAGAGGGCCAGTATAATACACAAACCAAGATCTTTCATTTCAAGGACAGCGTGGTGATCGTTAACCCTGATTATACCATGCTTTCCGACACGCTGCATTACCATACCATCACAAAAATATCCTACTTCTTTGGTCCCACAGAGATCATCGGGGAAGACAACTTCCTTTATTGTGAGAGCGGATGGTATGACACAGAGAAGGATGTCTCCCTGATGTACAACAATACATTTCTGAAACGGGAAGGGAGAACCCTGAAAGGAGACACCCTCTATTATGAAAGAGAATCCGGTTTTGGCAGGGCAGTTTCAAATGTGGAACTATTCGATTCAACACAAAATGTTATCCTCAGGGGCAACAAGGGTTTGTATTACGAGGTGAAGCAACTGGCAACACTCACTGACAGTGCGCTGATGATCCAGATAGAAGGAGCTGATTCCCTGTTTGTTCATGCTGACACCCTGCGATCTATTCTTGATACAGCAAGCACCTCCGAACAAAAGATTCTGCTGGCATATTACAAGGTCAAATTCTTCAGAAAAGATATCCAGGGAATGTGCGATTCCCTGGCATACATAGAGAAGGACAGCACCTTTCACATGTATGGGGAACCCATCATATGGGCAGATGAAAACCAGATTAATGCCACAAAGATCGAACTGCAGACCAGCAACGAGCAGCTGTACCGCCTTTACCTCCGCGATATCGCATTGCTCATATCACGCGAAGATTCTTCCATGTATAATCAGATCAGGGGCAAGAGCATGACAGGTTACTTCAAAGACAACGACCTCGTGAGGCTGGATGTAACCGGTAACGGACAATCTGTCTACTACGCAGATGACAACGGTGAGATCATAGGCGTAAACCGTTCTGAATGCTCCGATCTTATCATTTACCTGGAAGACAATAAAGTCAGCAGAGTGAATTACCTGGTCAAACCCAGTGGAAAATACTATCCGCTGGATATGTTTCCGGACGACCAAAAAACCCTTGACGGATTCAGCTGGAACCAGGAATGGCGGCCGTTAAAGTTCAGTGATGTCTTTTTATGGAAATAAAAAAGGAGCCGGTAATGGCTCCTCATCTTTCAATATTCATCTTCGTTGAAGAAAAAATCATCCTTGCTCGGATAATCAGGCCAGATATCTTCTATACTTTCATAGATCTCACCTTCATCTTCAATCTCCTGCAAGTTTTCAATTACTTCCAACGGAGCGCCTGACCTGATGGCAAAATCGATCAGTTCATCCTTGCTCGCCGGCCATGGCGCATCCTCTAATTTCGAAGCTAATTCAAGTGTCCAGTACATAGTATTAAGTAATTGCCAGTATGATTATAGCACCTATTTACCAAGCCGCAAATATAGAATTTTTTTTTATTAAACCAATTACGGTTTCCATGGGATTTCCTTTTTTCCGGAAATATGCATTAACCACCTGGATAACAGGAAGTAATAATCCGAAAGCCGGTTAAAATATTTTAAAGTAATCTCATCCACCGGCTCTTTATCATTGAGCATCAGGATATTTCTCTCCACTCTTCTGCATACCGTCCTGGCAATGTGTGCCTGCGAAGAGGATTGTTCACCGCCCGGAAGGATAAATGAACTGAGTTTCGGAAGCTCATGGTCCATCACATCGATGGCCTCTTCCAGGAAATGAACATCCTTCTCATACAATGATGGCATATTTTCCGGGAGGTCATTACCATCTGCTGCGATTACCGATGCGGCCGACATTAATCGTTCAAGCACCACCAGCAGCTGGTCCCTGACCTCTTCACGACCAACCATATCACGCAGCAGCGCAGTATGGGCCATCAACTCATCGATGGTCCCGTAGGCCTCAATTCTCTGGTGATACTTGGAAACCCTTCTTCCTCCCAGCAGTGAAGTCTTTCCCTGGTCCCCCTTCTTCGTATAAATGGATGATTTTTCAATACTCATTCTGACAGGTTTTATATAAAGACCTATACGGAAATGTTTTGTTCACAAAAAAAATCAGGATATGTACAAATGTGGAAAACTAAGCGGAGACATGCTTTTCGGCAATATTCGTATTCAGCTCATCCCTGGCCACCTCCCCATCTATCAGCCTGATGATCCTGTGTGCATGGCGTGCAATCTCCTCTTCGTGCGTCACCAGGATAATGGTGTTCCCCAATGCGTGGACATCATCCAGGAGGTTCATAATATCGAGGGATGTTTTGGAATCCAGGTTGCCTGTTGGCTCATCGGCAAGGATAATAGATGGCTTGTTCACCAGTGCCCTGGCCACGGCAACGCGCTGGCGCTGACCACCCGATAATTCATTGGGCTTATGATCCATCCTGTCTGTAAGCTGAACGCTTTCAATCACTTCCCTGGCCCGTTCTGTTCTAAGCTGTTTATTTACACCTGCATAAACCATTGGAAGCATGACATTTTCCAGTGCAGTATAGCGGGGGAGCAGGTTGAAGGTCTGAAAAACAAACCCTATCTCACGGTTGCGTATCTCTGCCAGTTCATTGTCCTCCATCTTACTAACGTCGGTGCCATTGAGGATGTATTTCCCATTGGAGGCGGTATCCAGGCATCCGATGATATTCATCAATGTGGATTTTCCGGAGCCGGAGGGCCCCATGATCGCCACATATTCATTTTTTTTCATATTGATGGAGATCGTACGCAAAGCTGGTACCACAATGGATCCTACATAGTAGTTTTTTCCGATGTCCTGAAGTTGTATAATATATTCCATTTCTTTTCTGAATAATAACACGAATGTAGGAATAATACGAAATATTCACCTGAAAATTGTCAAAAAAACACGTTAAAATGCTGTTTGGCAATCCCGGGCCTGACAAAAAGTATTCCCATATGAAAAAGATCCATGGAGATATTCACCCTTTGATCTGCAACCAACGCTTTCCAGGCCTTCTCCATCTCGTCCGACCAATAGATGTCATCCAATATGATCATCAACTCCCTGATCCCGTCCCCCTTCATCTGAAGAAGTGCCTGTACCTTTTCGATGGTTGGCTGGTACCTGTGGTCGCCATCGATAAAGATGATCGTCTTATCAGATATCCGCTCCAGCAACGGCGGAAAACAGCGATCGAACCCTCCCATGATGAATTCAGTTACCCCCTCATTAAAAGCCGGTTGGTGCGCGATGGCAAAGGCATATTTCTCAGGACTGCCTTCGATACTGACAACCGGGGAACTTCCGGCTCCTGCAGAGAGATAAGCTGTGCTGATGCCGAGTCCTGATCCCAGCTCTGTCACAAGCGAAGGTCCGTACCACCTGCAAAGCCTGTACAGCAATGCTCCCTGCTTTTGTGTCACGGATGACCTTTTCACGACAGAAGAAATTCTTCTCTCCTGCTGTGTCGTTACCCTGCTGCCGGCACCCTGTCCTGTGATCCGGATGTGCGCTTTCATCCCGGCCAGCTCCCTGTGATAGCTTTTCACGGCCTCCGGAACACGCAGCCCACTTCTGTTGAAGACCACATTCCTGACCAGGTCATAGACAAACGGACTGTGAATCCCGTGACCGCCGCGATATCCTGCACGCAACATGTGCCTTAAATATTTGTATGAAAGTGCCGGCAAACCGGAGCCTTTTTTGTTCAAAATCTTAACTTTACTGTTTTACAATGGTTATCATCAGGCAAAATTACGATTGTTTTTCTATTTACAGGACCCTGGGTTTTTACCGTAGTTTCAACAATTTGCGCGGCACAATAATACAGTAGAACTGAAAGCATGCATAACTTTCTGAAGCAGGACATACAATTTCTGCCGGGTGTGGGTCCGGTAAGGGGTGATATCCTCAGAAAGGAGATTGGAATCCATACATTCGAAGACCTGCTCTACTATTTTCCATACAGGTATGTTGACAAAAGTAAGTTTTATAAGGTAAACGAAACCCATCCCGATCTCCCCTATATTCAGATCAGGGGCACGATCAGGAACTACACAACCATCGGTGGCGGTCGAAAAAAAAGACTTGTTGCTGCCTTCGGAGATGATAGCGGAACCATCGAACTGATCTGGTTCAAAGGCACCAAATGGATTCCGGAAAATTTCCCTCCTGGCAAGGAGGTGGTGGTTTTCGGCAAGCCCTCAGTCTATAACAGAAAAATCAACCTTGTCCACCCCGAAATAGAAGATCCTGCCAAGGTGAAGAAGGTCAGCTCCAGCCTCCAGGCCGTCTATTCCACCACAGAGAAGATGAAGGACAACTACCTGCCTTCAAAGGCGATCAGCAAACTGCAATCGAACCTTATCCACATCCTGCCCTCAGCTTTTAGCGAAACCCTCCCCTCCTGGCTGCTGAAGAAGCTGAAACTCGTCACACTCGACACGGCGCTAAAGCAGATCCATTTCCCTGATTCGGTGAATGACCAGAAGCGCGCGGAACTGCGCCTGAAGTTTGAAGAGCTCTTCTACATCCAGCTCAATATCCTGCAAAAAAGGACCATCCGTAAAACAGAATACAGCGGCAATAAATTTCCCCATGTAGGGGAACACCTCAACGCCTTCTACAGGGAAAAACTGCCCTTCGAACTTACCGATGCACAGAAACGTGTGATGAAGGAGATCCGGGCCGACCTGGGATCCGGCAAGCAGATGAACAGGCTGCTGCAGGGTGATGTGGGAAGCGGAAAAACACTGGTGGCACTGATGTCCATGCTGATCGCCCTTGACAACAAGTTCCAGGCCTGCCTGATGGCCCCTACGGAGATACTGGCTAAACAGCATTATGCCAGCATCAATAAGTTTCTCGACGGACTGAACATCAATGTGGAGTTGCTGACAGGTTCCACAAAAAATGCAGACCGCCAGAGGATTCATACAACACTGTCCGACAATTCGTTGCACATCCTTATCGGAACCCATGCCCTGCTGGAGGATGTGGTACAATTCGACAACCTGGGACTGGTGATTATCGATGAACAACACCGGTTCGGTGTGGCCCAACGTGCGAAACTGTGGAAGAAGAGCAAAGTCCTCCCCCACATCCTCGTGATGACCGCCACCCCCATTCCGCGGACACTCTCCATGACATTGTACGGGGACCTCGATATCTCAGTGATCGATGAGCTGCCACCCGGACGCAAGCCGATCATCACCAAACACTTTTTCGACAACCAGCGGCTAAGGGTGTTTGGGTTCATCAGGGAAGAGATCCGTAAAGGCAGACAGGTCTATATTGTGTACCCACTGATCCGGGAATCCGAAAAGATGGATTATAAGGACCTGGAAGACGGCCTGGAGAGTATTGCCAGGGCTTTTCCGCCTCCGGAATATGCGATCAGCGTGGTTCATGGACGGATGAAACCGGAAGAGAAGGAGATCGCCATGAACCATTTTGTTGCCGGAAGAACACATATCATGGTAGCCACCACGGTAATCGAGGTGGGCGTGGATGTACCCAATGCCACGACGATGGTTATCGAGAGTGCTGAACGCTTTGGCCTGTCGCAGCTACATCAATTGCGGGGGCGTGTCGGACGGGGTGCTGATCAGTCATACTGCATCCTGATGTCGGGCTACAAACTCTCGGAGGAGGGTCGCAGGCGGCTTGAGACCATGGTATCCACCAACGACGGATTCGAGATCGCAGAGGTGGACCTGAAACTGCGCGGACCAGGTAACCTGGAGGGTACCCAGCAGAGTGGCGTGCCTTTCAACCTCAGGATCGCACACCTGGGAAAAGACCAGCAGATCCTCACCCTTGCCAGGGATGTGGCTGAAAAGATCCTGGAAGAGGATCCTGGGCTGCAGCTCGAAAAAAACCACATCTTCGCCAGACACATCAGAAAAGGATCTCCCAATGCAGTCAACTGGGGGGATATCAGTTAGAAGATATTTAAAGATTTTTAACATGTTTCCTTCCGTCAGCAAAAACCGTTTTGGTATCTTTCGGAATCTTAAATAATTGTAATCAAGAATTCTAATTAAAAACAGAAATTGTATGACGTATTCAAAGAAGATCACGGTGTTATCGTTAGTAGGTATGTTTATTCTCGGAACTGCAGTTCTTGCACAACCAACCCAACAGGCAGAAAAAGTTTCAGATCGTGAAATCGGTCAGTTTGCCTCCTCCCTTCAGGAGGTACAGCAAATCAACCAGCAGGCACAAGAGAAGATGGTTAAAGCTGTTGAGGACGAAGGACTTGAAGTACAGCGCTTCAATGAAATTCAACAATCACAGCAGGCTCCTGATCAATCTTCCGACGCCACAGAAAAAGAGCTAACAATGTATCAGGCGACCATGGAAAAACTACAGATCATCCAGAGCAGTGCACAGCAGGAAATGGAGAAAAAAATAACGGACGAGGGACTTACCGTGATGCGGTACCAGGAGATTATGGGGATGATCCAATCGGATCCGAACCTTCAGCAAAAGATACAGAAACATCTTGAAGAATAAATTCTTACATCCAAATCACCCGGCAACCGTAATTGCCGGGTGACCATTTTCAATACGCATTCATAAAAACAGGCCTGCATCACCTATTGATAAGCCATTAGAACAGCATTCCTGCTGATCCACCGAAAAGCGACTGATGATGCTTCATTATGTCATATAAAATGCCCATATTTACTTCCGGATCCGGTAAATATCAGGGGTAGGTTGCCAACATGGGAAGTCCATGCAACCGGAAAATATGACATACGAATGCACAAAAGGGCTGACACACTAATATATATCTTCATCCTGCTGCTTTCAATGCAGGCAGTTTCAGGGTATGCCTCAGAAAAGGAGCGTTACCTGTTTACCTGGCTGCCCGGGATCCGCTATGCTGCTGAACGCGACCTCGCCTATTCTCCCCTCCTCTATTCAGGCCTTCAGGGTACCTATTCCATTGCCTACTCTTCGGAAAAAAATTTCTCTTCCGATTACCTGGCCGTCAATTATGCACAGGGAAATATCGCCAACACCCATGGCAACATCATGAAACTCCACATGGCCGGGATCCAGACTTTCAAGTTCTACCACGCTGAGGCTGACCGGCACAAAGGGTTCCACTGGGGTTGGTCAAACAACAACGAATTCAATACACGGAACATCGAAGATATCGGGAACTTCAACGACCGGAACGAATACTTCACCTCCTTCGGTCCTGCGGCAAGGTACAGGCTTCCGTTTTCACTCTTTAACAGGCAATTTCACCTGGAGGCCCTTGCGCACGTGCAACTGCTCGGATTTAAACTGCAGTCATCTTATGTCACCTCCCTCCCGCCGGGATTCGAGGAGCCTTCCTATACCGGGATTGAGGGATTTCTGCGATCGATCGAACTTTTCTACCCCGGAAACGCATGGAACGCCGGAATTCAGCCCACCCTGCGTTATGAGCTGAAGTCGGGCAACATGCTCAGCCTCAGCTACAGGTATGATTACCTGAGGCTGAAGGGTGTGCATACCGTAGAGAAGAGCAGGGGAAGCTGGAGCTTTGGAATAATCACTGCACTATAATGAAAAAGGCGCCGATCTATCTGCTGTTGCTGATCGCCGGATTCACCGGGCCGACCTCCTGCGAAAAGATGGTGCTGCAGGCTGATCCGGTGGCAGAACCCGTGGTGGTTTTTGATCATCTCTGGAACGACATCAACAACCGCTACAGCTACCTTGAAGTGAAACGTGTCAACTGGGATTCCATTGGAGAAGTCTACCGTAACAGGATCACTGCCGGGATGGATGATAAGAAGTTGTTCAGTGTTCTTGCTGAGATGCTCTTCGAGTTAGAGGACGGACATGTGAACCTGCTCAGCGAATTCAACCGCAGCAGAAACTGGGATTGGTTTCAGCAGTTTCCCGACAACTACAACCAGAACATCATTGACCGTTCCTACCTGAAAGAAGATTATGCGATCACGGGACCGTTGCGCAACCAGGTGATTGACTCAGTTCTCTACATCAATTACCGGTCGTTCGGAGAAAAGATCAGCCAGGATCACCTGGAAGAACTGATGGAACGCGCCGAGGGTATGCAGGGGGTGATCATCGATATCCGTCACAATGGCGGCGGAAACCTGAATTACGGCAATATGCTGGCCTCCTGTTTCATTGACACATCGTACGTATATGCACACCAGCGGTATAAGACCGGACCCGGGAAAGATCAGTTTACATCCTGGGGGGAGATGACCATCAACCCGCGGGAGGGAAAACGGTTCAGCGGACCCGTCGTGCTGCTCACGAACCGGCGTTCATACAGTGCCTCCACATTTTTTGCGCAGATGATGCGCGTCGTTCCGCACGCTACACTTATCGGCGATAATACCGGCGGCGGCGGCGGGATCCCCGCGTATGGCGAACTGCCCAATGGCTGGCATTACAGGTTCTCCGCCACCCAGACCATTACCCCCGAAGGCGAACATATTGAAACAGAGGTCCCTGTTGATATCCAGGCAGCAATGCATCCGGCAGACGAAGCACAAGGCATCGACACCATCATCGAAACAGCCCTCACCTATCTTCAAAACAATACTCCAACCATAAAAAAAATCTGACCCTAATGAGAGTTGAGAGAGTTTAGAGTTGAGAGTAGTTTAGAGTTGAGAGAGTTTAGAGTTGAGAGTAGTTTAGAGTTGAGAGAGTTTAGAGTTGAGAGAGTTTAGAG
>JAGYMF010000010.1 GCA_018400695.1 Bacteroidales bacterium
GAAAAGCCAGTTTTGCATCATTGTCACCCTTCATCCCGAACACCGGATCGAGCAGGTCCACCGATGTTGTGGAAATGCCTTTATCCAACAGCTCCTGCCGCACCTTCTCCACACCGATCTTGTCCAGCTTATCGATGGCTACAGTGATGTCGACGATACGGTCCCGTTCGCCGATCACTTCAGAGATCCCGGCCAGGACCTTCCTGTTGTTGAGCTTCACAGTCACCTCCAGGGAGAGCAGTGCGAAAACCTCATCGATAATCCTGATCAGCTCGAACTCATTGATCAGCGAATCACTGCCGATCATATCCGCATCGCATTGGTAAAACTCGCGGTACCTGCCCTTCTGGGGATTATCTGCCCGCCAGACAGGCTGAATCTGATAGCGCTTGAAGGGAAAGGTGATCTCGTTCCGGTGCTGCACCACGTAGCGGGCAAAAGGTACCGTCAGATCGTAACGCAGTCCTCGCCGCGCGATCTTTGCTGCCACCGCAGCGGGCGATGCCTCCTCCATCGATTCACCTTCCAGTCCACGCAGAAAATCTCCGGAATTGAGGATACGGAACAGCAGTTTGTCCCCTTCCTCGCCATATTTCCCCATAAGGGTAGAGAGGTTCTCCATCGCCGGTGTCTCGATCTGCAAAAAACCATATTTTCTGAAAACCTTCCGGATGGTTTCGAAGATATAGTTGCGGCGTGACATTTCAACGGGTGAGAAATCACGTGTTCCTTTGGGGATGGAGGGTTTCTGAACTGCCATAAACAATAGGGTCTTGGACGAAAATTGATAATTTGGGCAAATTTAACCATTTGAACGCAGAAGCGTTCAGGAAATCAGAATTTTATATCTCTTTCCAAAGCCTACTTCGCCTTACCCAGCTTCTTAAGGTCCCATTCCAGGAATGCATCGGGTGTTCTTCCCTTCACCTTGTGGTAATCGAAGTAATAAAACTTAGAATCACCCGCACCGATAAGAATTTTATACACCCTGGCATTCAGCTTTTTCCCTTCTGGACCAACCTTGTGCAGGAACACCACATTTTCATCCTTGTTCATGATCGCCTCCTTGATCTCCTCCCGCGTCACCAGTTTGAATTTATAAGGGTAAACGTCCCTGATGCGCGCTTCAGTGCTGATCTCCTTCTGCAGCTCATCCTCGATCAGGTAAAGGGTTTTGTCCTCCAGATCGGCCATGTTATCATTGTACTCCTTAAATACATTCTGAGAGATCAGTTCCGGATTTTCGGTGATCATACGTACATGTTTCTGCATGAAATTCACCAGTGTTCCCAACTTATACGAATAGTGTTCCTCGTCCACACCGTAGAATCCCAGCGGAATATTGACGATGTCGTGCATATCCTCCAGGGTCGGCTCATCACCGCCCTGGGAGAGGCATAGAAAAACATAGCGCGTATTGGATTTATCCTTTTCAAACATCACTGTCGCCGTAAAAAGGAACGACGCCCCCGGCTCGGTCAGCTTCGACTGAAAATCATCAAAATTCAGGTACTCATACGGTGTGATATCCCAGTACTTTTCCATGGCATCCCTGATCTCGAAGTTGTAGTCAGACATGGGGTTGTTCTTCAGGACGACATACGTTTTGGTCTTATGAAACACCTCCAGGTCCTCCTCCGTAGGGAGGTATTCTCTCTGGGCCGAAAGATGAATAACAGGAAGAATCATTAAAAGCAGGAAGATTGTTTTTTTCATGTTGGATCGGTATTTATTTGTTATCTGTTGAACGTGCGGTCTATTCCGGAAAGTACAGGGGGTGGCGTTCATTGTATTTCCTGATATAGACAAATTTATACTGTTTCTTCTTTTTCCGGCGAAGCGACATGTACTCATCGTGCAGCTCCGGGTCCTTCATCAGCAGGATCTCCACAGAGGCCACATCAAACTCCAGCAACTTACCGGTTTCGAAATCGATCAGGTACTGCCGCACCTCTGTGTTGGAATAGGTATTGGGACTCCTGTAATAGCGGTTCGTATAAGATCCCGGACCATAATAGGGATCGTAATATCCCTGGTTATAGGTAGTAAGGGTGGCTACAAAATGTCCGATCGAACCCACAAAACTGATGCGGTGAAATTTTGAACCCAGGTTCACATAGAGCACCCCGTTTCTTCCGTACCCCCATATCTCAGAGGTCTTCAGCTCCTGCTGCACCCCGAAATCGTCATAAAAGACAATCCTGTTCTTCTCTGTAACCTGCTCAAAGAAATCGCGCGAGAAGAGGTCAGCATCAGTCACCAACCGTGTCTTGGGTATAGGGCTGTTATTCCTTACAGTCTGAAAATTCGGATAGATTCCCTCTGTGAATTTGAAGGATGGGTCGTATTCCACCATCCCTTCAGGAGGCGATTCAGCGACAGCATCCGTGGCAACACCGGGCTGCTGTCCACGCAGCACACCTGCAAAAATCAGGAAGAGTGTTACACCAAAAATAGTCCTTCTGTTCATACACCACATAGCACAGTAAATTTACCAAACTCCTTTTACTAATAAAACGTATCAGGAACAAAAATGATCGATGTTTGATAAATCTTTCAACCAGCTATTTCTGCTTCATCTTTGCATCCATGGCCATCTTTTCGAGCATCTCCGTCGTTATCGACTTAGGGCGTTCCAGCGGGTACCCCAATGCCCTGTCCCATATCAGGTTGGCCGTTATACCAATGGAACGGCCGATACCGAACAGAACGGTATAGAAGTCATATTCCGTAACTCCGTAGTGCCATTGGATTACGCCTGACTGTGCATCCACGTTGGGCCAGGGGTTCTTGGCCTTGCCATGTTCCTTGAGAATATCGGGAACCACCTGGTAGAGCATATCCGTATATTTGAACAGCATATCGTCCTGAAGGTGTTTCAGACTGAACTCCCTCTGCAGGGAATACCGGGGGTCTGTCTTCCGCAACACGGCGTGGCCATATCCCGGGATCACCTGTCCCGAATTCAGTGTATCCCATACAAACTGTTTGATCTCCTCTTTCGTGGGCACTTTACCATCCATCCGGTGCACCAGGTCCTGCAGCCAGCGCAGCACCTCCTGGTTTGCCAGTCCGTGCAGTGGTCCTGCCAGTCCATTGATCATTGCTGAGATCGCAAGGTAGATATCGGACAATGTACTTCCGACAAGGTGGCCCGTATGGGCACTTACGTTTCCGCTCTCATGGTCGGCATGGATAATAAAGTGCATCCTTGAGACGTCATCGTATGGTTTTGGTATCCCCATCATATGGGCAAAATTACCACCCATATCCATATTTGGATTGGACTGAATCCTGTTGCCGTCACGGTATAATTTGGCATAGATATAGGAGGCGATTTCGGGAAGCTTGGCCAGCAGGTTCAGGCTGTCTTCATACATCGGATCCCAGTAATCGTTCTTATTGATACCAGCGTGGTATTTCTTTGAGAAGAAGGATTCCCGGTGCATGGTTAGGATCGCGGTAGAGAAGATTGCCATCGGGTGACTTACCGATGGGAAGGCATCAATCACCTCATAGACATACCTGGGGAGGATCCGGCGTTTGTTGAATTCATCCGCCACATCTGCCACCTCGTTATCGGTTGGTATCTCCCCGGTGAGGAGCAGGTAGAATGCGCCCTCCACGTATGGCATCTCTGCGCCTTTGGGTTTGGGCAATTTTTCAAATACTTCAGGCAAGGTATATCCCCTGTAGCGGATTCCCTCCTGTGGATCGAGATAAGAGATGTCGGTCACCAGGCTCTTCAGTCCGCGCATCCCTCCAATAGCCTGTCCGATGGTCACCTGGTCGATCACCACATCGCCATGTTCCTTGACAAGCTTGGCAGTTCTGGGTCTCCAAAGATCAATTTTGTCTTTTAATTTCTGCTTCAGGTTTGACATATCGTTACAAATTTTAGATTGTGATCGAAAAAGTATCACAATATACTATATATATGCAATTATTTCAATATTTAGATAAGATTCTGCAAAACGCAGGCGCACATTCTATGCACAGCAAGACGTAAAAAAGGTTGGTGTACTTCCATCAAAAATCTAAAAACCCCGTGCAGCATGCTGCACGGGGCATTATTCATCTGCAGAACCAGGCTGCCTCTAAATTTTAGTAACCGTAGATAGCGTTATCTCCCAGCTCCTCTTCGATGCGCAGCAGTTGGTTATATTTTGCAATACGGTCGGAGCGGCTCAGCGATCCTGTTTTTATCTGACCGGAGTTGGTTGCCACGGCGATATCGGCAATTGTAGCATCTTCTGTCTCTCCGGAGCGGTGTGATGTTACTGTTGTAAACCCGGCCCTGTGTGCCATCTCAATAGAATTCAGGGTCTCTGTGAGGGTACCGATCTGGTTCACCTTAATGAGAATGGAATTGGCACATTTTAATTCAATTCCTTTTTTCAGGTATTCAACGTTCGTGACGAACAAATCGTCGCCCACCAGTTGAATCTTACCACCTGTCATGGCAGTATGGATCTTCCATCCTTCCCAGTCACCTTCATCCATGCCATCCTCAATGGAGTCGATCGGATATTTCCCAACCAGTTCATCGAGGTATGCAGCCTGCTCTTCGCGGTTTCTCTTCGCTCCGGAGGGTCCTTCGAATTTCGAATAATCGTACACACCATTCTCAAAAAACTCAGATGCAGCACAATCCAGCGCAATAGTGATATCTGATCCCGGCTTGTAACCCGCCTTCTCAACAGCCGTCAGGATACTGTCAAGTGCATCTTCGGTACCTTCGAGTGCAGGTGCGAATCCACCTTCATCACCAACTGCCGTACTTAATCCACGCTCTTTAAGAACACTTTTGAGTGCATGGAACACCTCTGCCCCCATGCGGAGTCCCTCTTTAAAAGATGGTGCACCTACAGGGCGGATCATAAATTCCTGGAAAGCGATTGGCGCATCAGAGTGGGACCCACCGTTGATGATATTCATCATTGGAACAGGCAGGTGTTTCGCATTGGCACCCCCGATATACCTGTAAAGAGGCATATCATGATACATTGCAGCAGCTTTGGCTACAGCAAGGGAAACACCCAGCATGGCATTGGCGCCAAGTTTACTTTTGTTCTTCGTACCATCAAGTGCAAGCATCTTACTGTCGATGCCTACCTGGTCGAGGGCGTCCATGCCAATCAGCTCTGGAGCAATCAGGTTATTTACATTATCAACAGCTTTGGTAACCCCTTTTCCAAGATACCTGTCCTTATCGCCGTCACGAAGCTCCAGGGCTTCGTTCTCTCCGGTGGAGGCTCCGGAAGGAACTGCAGCCCTTCCAATAAAACCACTGATCAGTGTTACTTCGACCTCAATGGTCGGATTTCCCCTTGAGTCGAGGATTTCGCGTGCATGAACATCAACAATTTGTCCCATAATTATCTATTTTAATATTTGAATATCAGTTAAATACCTATATATAATACAAAAAGGGATAAAGCACCCAAAGATACCTCATCCCCCTGTAAGATTAAAACACGCAATGTGAATTTATTCTTTCTTTTCTTCGTCTTCTGAAGCCTCATCCGGGGAACTTTCGTCCTTTTTCTCCTCCTCAGCCGGTATTTCAGCCTTGGGTGCCTCCTCAACAACTTCCGCATCAGATATATCAGTCGTTTCCTTTGCAACAGCGTCCGTAGCTTCAGCTTCGGGAGTTGCTTCAGCAGGAGCCGTCTCATCAGCTACAGCCGTCTCCGCTTCAGGAGCAGTGTCCTCTTTTAGTGTTTCCGGCGCTTCGCCGGTATCTGATGCAGCAGCAGGCGCAGCGCCTGTCTCCTGTGATTTCTTTTTACTGCCCCTTCTTCTGCGGGAGGATTTGGATGCAGCCGCTTTCTCCGCCAGCAGGTTCTCATTATAATCGACCAATTCAATGATACACATATCGGCATTATCGCCCAGCCTGTTCCCCAGGCGGATGATCCGTGTATATCCTCCCGGACGATCAGCCACTTTTGCGGCGACTTCGCGGAACAATTCGCTGACCGCTTCCTTGTCCTGCAGGTAGCTGAACACCTGGCGGCGGGAATGTGTTGTATCCTCCTTGGCCTTGGTAATCATTGGTTCGAGGTATATTTTAAGCGCCTTGGCCTTGGCCGTAGTCGTCTGGATCCGTTTATGGAGGATCAGTGATGAGGCCATATTGGCCAGCATCGCATGCCTGTGTCCGCGCTGTCTGCTTAAGTGATTGAACTTCTTCTTATGTCTCATGTCAATTAATCCTTGTCAAGTTTGTATTTGCTGGTATCCAAACCAAAGCTTAAGTTCATGGATACCAGGAGTTCTTCGAGTTCAGTAAGCGATTTCTTTCCGAAATTTCTGAATTTCAACAGGTCGTTCTTATTGAATTTCACCAGGTCGCCCAGGGTTTCCACCTCAGCAGCCTTAAGGCAGTTCAATGCCCTGACTGACAGGTCGAGATCCACCAGTTTGGCTTTCAGCAGTTGCCGCATATGGAGGACCTCTTCATCGAACTCCTCATTGGCAAATCCTTCATCAGCATCAAGGGTGATCTTCTCATCTGAGAAGAGCATGAAATGGTAGATCAGAATCTTGGCAGCCTCCTTGAGTGCATCTTTCGGATGTACAGATCCGTCCGTTTCAATATCGATCACCAGTTTTTCGTAGTCAGTCTTCTGCTCTACCCTGTAGTTTTCAATCTCATATTTCACATTCTTGATCGGTGTGAAGATCGAGTCGATTGCTATCAGGCCGAATTCAGACTCAGCTGGTTTGTTTTCATCCGAAGGTACATAACCACGTCCCTTGCTGATGTTGATCTCCATCTGAATCTTCACATCGGGTTCCATGTGACAGATAACCAAATCGGGATTCAGTACCTTGAAACCGTTCATGAACTTGCCAAGGTCACCTGCTTTCAAAGTCTCCTGTCCGGAGATGGTTACAACAACCTTCTCTTCATTGACATCTTCGATCTGCTGTTTGAAACGGACCTGTTTCAGGTTGAGTATAACATCCGTAACATCTTCGATAACCCCAGTCATGGTTGAGAACTCATGCTCAACACCCTCAATCTTTACCGTTGTGATAGCAAAGCCTTCGAGCGAGGCTAGGAGTATCCTTCTGAGAGCGTTCCCGATCGTGATACCGTAACCTTGCTCCAGGGGTCTGAACTCGAATTTGCCGCGCTTATCGTCGGCTTCAAGCATAATAACCTTATCTGGTTTCTGGAATGCTAGTATGGCCATAATAAAATATATATATTATTTCTATTTTGAATACAATTCAACGATGAGTTGTTCCTTGATATTCTCAGGGATCTCCTCTCTTTCAGGGCGGTTAAGAAACTTGCCCTGCATTTCGTGCCTGTCCCACTCCAGCCAACCGGAACCACCTGCACGATTGCTTTCCAACGCATCTGTGATCGCGATCAGTGATTTTGATTTTTCCCTTACGCCTACGATATCTCCCGGTTTAAGAATATGGGATGGAATATTAACCACTTCACCGTTCACAGTAATATGGCGGTGTGTGACGAGCTGACGTGCGCCATCTCTTGTGGGTGCGATCCCCAGCCGGTACACAACATTGTCAAGGCGTGATTCGAGCAATTGTAAAAGTACTTCACCGGTCACCCCTTTGCTTGCAGAGGCCTTCTCAAAAAGATTACGGAACTGCTTCTCCAGCAATCCATACATATATTTAACCTTCTGTTTTTCTTTCAGCTGGACACCATATTCAGAAGATTTTCGTCTTCTCTTGTTCATTCCGTGAAATCCCGGGGGATAATTCTTCTTCTCAAAAGACTTATCAGTACCGAAGATAGGTTCACCGAATTTCCTTGCAATTTTTGTTTTTGGTCCTCTATATCTAGCCATTGCTAACGATTTGTAAAATGATTATACTCTTCTTCTTTTTGCAGGACGGCATCCATTGTGCGGCAACGGGGTTACATCGACGATCTCTGTAACTTCAATTCCGGCACCGTGGATGGTACGGATGGCAGATTCCCTGCCTGACCCCGGTCCCTTCACATACACCTTCACTTTCCTCAGTCCGAGGTCGTATGCAGTCTTGGCACACTCCTGTGTCGCCATCTGTGCAGCATAGGGTGTGTTTTTCTTTGAACCACGAAACCCCATCTTACCTGATGATCCCCAGGAGATCACCTGTCCCTGGCTATTGGTCAGAGAGATAATAATATTATTGAAGGAAGCGTGGATGTGTGCCTCTCCAACTGGTTCGACCTTAACGGAACGTTTCTTTGATGATCCTGTCTTCTTCGCCATGTTATGCTCTTCTTATTTAACTGCTTTCTTTTTATTTGCAACTGTCTTCTTACGTCCTTTACGTGTACGGGCGTTGTTCTTGGTGCTTTGTCCCCTTACAGGCAGTCCGATCCGGTGACGGATACCACGGTATGAACCGATATCCATGAGCCTTTTGATGTTCATCTGTACAGATGACCTGAGTTCACCCTCTACCTTATAGGTATCATTGATGATCTTCCGGATCTTGTTCACCTGGTCATCATTCCAATCCTGTACCTTAATGTTGCGGTCAACACCCGCTTCGTCGAGGATCTTTTGGGCATTGCTTCTTCCAATACCGAAGATATAGGTCAGCCCAACCTCACCCCGTTTGTTTTTCGGCAAATCTACGCCAACGATTCTAGCCATATTCTTAATTTAATTGTTTTCAGTTTACGATTATCCCTGACGCTGCTTGAACTTGGGATTCTTCTTGTTAATTACATACAAACGCCCTTTCCTGCGAACGATCTTGCAGTCTGCGCTGCGTTTTTTGACTGATGCTCTGACTTTCATTTCCTGTTTCTTTATTTATATCTGTATGATATTCTGCCCTTTGTCAGGTCATAGGGTGACATTTCCACCTTTACCTTATCGCCCGGCAGTAACTTAATATAGTGCATTCTCATTTTACCCGAGATGTGTGCCGTTATCACATGACCATTTTCCAGCTCCACACGAAACATTGCATTCGACAATGCTTCGGTGATGACACCATCTTGTTCAATTGACGCTTGTTTTGCCATATAATGACTATTTTTTTAATACTTCGTTGATATAGGCGTAGGTAGATAAAACATCTGCCTTCCCCTTCTCAACAGCAATTGCCAATTCGTAATGTGCAGACGGTAATTTATCAGCCGCGCTGATCGTCCATCCATCTGCTCCCTGGTTGACCTGTCTTTTTCCCATATTGATCATAGGTTCGATACAGATCACCATTCCCTTCTTCAGTTTCATGCCGGTTCCCCTGCGTCCGTAATTGGGTACCTCCGGCGGTTCATGCATTTTCTTTCCCAGTCCGTGTCCCACAAGCTCCCGCACCACAGAATAACCATTGCTTTCAGCATGATGCTGAACGGCATAACCGATATCTCCCACACGCAATCCTTCGACAGCTTTCTCAATCCCCAGATACAGGCATTCGCGTGTTACCTCAAGCAGGTTTTTCACTTCAGGACTCACCTCTCCTACCTCAAAGGTATATGCGGTATCCCCGTAATAACCATTTTTCACCACACCACAATCGACCGAAACTATATCTCCTTCCTTCAGCACCACCTCTCTGGAAGGAATTCCGTGTACCACCTGTTCATTCACGGATGTACAGAGTGTTGCAGGAAAACCCTGGTAGCCCTTAAATCCGGGAACTGCCTGGTGATCACGGATAAATGTTTCCGCGATCTCGTCCAGCGCTGCGGTTGTGACCCCTGGTCTTACATGCCTGCCCACTTCGGCCAGCGTTTCAGATACCAGCAGGTTGCTCTCCCTCAATAATTCAATCTCTTCCGCTGTCTTAATATAGATCATCAAAGAACTTTTCCGGCCTAGATCGCTGAGGAAGCACCACCGGCGCGTCCCTTGATCTTACCTGATTTCATTAAACCATCATAGTGACGCATGAGCAGGTGACTTTCGATCTGCTGGAGCGTGTCCAGGATCACACCGACCATGATCAGCAGCGATGTTCCCCCGAAGAACATGGCAAAGCCCTGGTCGATCCCGAACATCATCGCAAAAGCGGGCATGATTGCCACAAATGCAAGGAAGAATGAACCTGGCAGGGTAATCTTTGACATCACTGAATCGAGGAACTCGGCAGTTTTGCGTCCCGGTTTAACCCCCGGGATAAAACCACCGTTTTTCTTCATATCCTCAGCCATCTGCGTCGGATTCACCGTAACAGCCGTATAAAAATATGTAAAGAGTATGATCAGTACAGCATTCACAAAATTATACCAGAATCCCACGGGATTGGAAAAAGCTGCTGCCATTCCTGTAGCCGAATCAGACTGTGCAAACCCCGCAATTGTTATGGGAATAAACATCAGTGCCTGGGCAAAGATGATCGGCATCACACCGGCCGCGTTCACCTTCAGGGGAATATATTGTCTTACACCTCCGTACTGCTTGTTTCCAACGATACGTTTTGCATACTGTACCGGTATTCTCCGGGTACCCTGTACCAAAAGGATCGACAGCATGAACACCACAAACAGGATGAGTATCTCGACCAAAAAGGCTACCAGTCCTCCACCCTGTTGTTCCAGCCTCGAGAGGAACTCCAGTCCGAGTGACTGAGGCAGTCGTGCAATGATCCCGATCATGATGATCAGTGAAACTCCGTTCCCGATCCCTTTATCAGTGATCCGTTCACCCAACCAGAGAATAAACATGGTTCCTGCCGTAAGGATAATCACAGAACCAAACTTGGAAAAGCTTGCCGAAAAAGCATCAGCAGGCAGCTGGTATGTCAGGCTGGCGATATATGTCGGTGCCTGGAGAAGGAGGATAGCCACGGTAAGGTACCTGGAAATCTGGTTGATTTTTCTCCTTCCGCTCTCGCCTTCACGCTGAAGACGCTGAAAATAGGGTACCGCAATACCAAGCAGCTGGATGACAATGGTTGCTGATATATAGGGCATGATTCCCAGCCCGAAGATGGATGCCCTGGCAAAGGCGCCACCAGTAAACAGATTAATAATATCCAGTATATTGCCTGAGGGCTGGGAAAGATTGGCAAGCTTGGTAGGGTCAATTCCCGGCAGGACCACGTGGGTTCCGAGCCGGTAAACGAGCAATATTCCAAGCGTGTAAAGGATTCTCGCTCTCAGCTCCTCAATTTTCCAGATATTTCTTAGAGTCTCAAAAAACTTCTTCATCAAGTTTAGATTTTTTCAACTGTTCCGCCAAGTGCTTCTATGGCTTTAACAGCAGATTTTGAGAATGCGTGTGCTTTAACGTTCAGCTTGGTTTTCAATTCACCTTCACCCAGGATCTTCACCAGGGTATTCTTCTGTACGAGGCCTGCATCGATCAGTTTATCCACTGAAACATCAGTAAAATTCTTTTTCTCAGCCAGTTCCTGCAGCGTACCAATATTGATAGCCTTGAACTCCTTGCGGTTAATATTTGTAAACCCAAACTTAGGAACACGGCGCTGCAAAGGCATCTGACCTCCTTCGAAGCCTATCTTTTTGGAGTAACCTGACCTGGACTTCTGCCCCTTGTGACCACGTGTTGAAGTTCCTCCATATCCGGAACCCTGGCCACGGCCGATCCTCTTCTTACCTTTTGTCGAACCTTTTGCGGGTTTTAAATTACTCAAATCCATTTTTCCTGCTATATAATGTTATTATTACTTAACCTCTTCCACAGTTACGAGGTGAGAGATCTTGCGAACCATCCCCAGTATCTGCGGGGTAGCCTCAAGCTGCACGGTCTGGTTCATCTTTTTCAGTCCCAGCGCTTCCAGGGTTCTTTTCTGACGGACAGTTTGTCCGATCTTACTCTTTGTCTGGGTGATGTTGATTTTTCCCATTTTCTCTCTTATTAACCGTTAAACACTTTATCCATTGCCACGCCGCGATGCTGTGCCACCACCTGTGCATCTCTCAGTTCGAGCAATGCCGCAAAGGTAGCTTTCACCAGGTTGTGCGGGTTCGATGACCCCTTTGATTTCGCAAGCACATCAGTGATTCCAACACTCTCAAGCACTGCACGCATGGCACCACCGGCCTTAACACCGGTACCACTTGCTGCGGGCTTGATAAAGATGGTAGCACCACCAAATTTGGCAAGCTGTTCATGCGGGATTGTTCCATGGATCACAGGAACCTTGATGAGATTTTTCTTTGCATCCTCAACCCCTTTGGCGATCGCAGTAGTTACTTCATTGGCCTTACCCAGACCGTGACCGACGATACCGTCTTCATTACCAACGACAACGATGGCTGAAAAGCTGAACGTTCTTCCACCTTTGGTTACCTTGGTCACCCGCTGAATGCTTACCAGGCGGTCCTTCAGTTCGAGATCACTTGTTTTTACTTTCCTGATACTCTTTGTTGACATAGCAATAGTTAAAATTTAAGTCCATTTTCCCTGGCAGCATCAGCTAAACTCTTAACCCTGCCATGATACAAATAGCCGTTTCTGTCGAATTTGACGGCCTCAATACCTTTCTCTTTTGCTTTGCCTGCAATGGCCTGCCCAACAAGCTTTGCCTGTTCGATCTTATTGCCCTTCTGCTCTGCAATGCCTTTTTCTCTTGAAGAAGCTGAAATGATCGTTTCACCGGTCAGGTCATTGATAATCTGAGCATAGATCTGCTTGTTGCTTCTATAAACAGACATCCGGGGAATCTCACCTGTTCCGGTAAGATTCTTCCTGATCCTCATCTTGATCCTGGTTCTTCTCTGATGCTTTGTTAAAGCCATTTTTATCTTTTTTTCTAATTCTTTAAATGCGCGCTTAAACTGCAGCTGATTTTCCAGCTTTTCTTCTCAGTTGTTCACCAACAAATTTAATCCCTTTACCCTTATAGGGCTCCGGCGGACGCAGCGACCTGATTTTTGCAGCGACCTGTCCGATCAGCTGTTTGTCAGCACTGGTCAGCGTGATGACCGGGTTTGACCTTCTTTCAGTTTTGGCTTCAACCTTCACCTCTTCCGGGATCTTGAAATGGATATCGTGCGAATACCCCAGGCTCAGCTCCAGTATCTGTCCTTTCGTTTCTGCCCTGTAGCCCACACCAACAAGCTCCTGTTGAATGGTATAACCTTCCGAAACACCTACCACCATGTTGCTGATAAGTGAGCGATAGAGACCATGCATTGACTTGTTCCTGATCTCATCGTCGGGACGTTCAACAACAATCTCCTTCTCGTCGATTTTTACCTTGATGTTCTTGTCTACCTGCTGTAGCAGCTCGCCCTTGGGCCCTTTTACCGTCACCAGGTTATCTTTGTCAACTGTTACAGTGACACCCTCCGGCAAACTAATGGGTAATATTCCTATCCTTGACATGGTACAACTTTCTTTTAATATACGTAACACAATACTTCACCGCCGACACCCAGTCGCCTGGCCTCTTTATCAGTCATCACACCCTGTGATGTAGAAACGATAGAGACACCCAATCCGTTCAGCACGCGCGGAATGTCATCTTTACCGGAGTACTTCCGAAGTCCGGGACGGCTTACCCTTCCGATCTCCTTGATCGCCGGAGTTTTTGTTTCCGGATGGTACTTAAGAGCGATCTTGATATTGCCCTGTGGTCCTTTGTCTTCGAATTTGAAATTCAGGATATACCCTTTATCAAAAAGTATACGCGTAATATCTTTCTTTATGTTGGAAGCAGGAATATCCACGATCTTGTGGTTCGCCATCACTGCGTTCCTGAGTCTTGTCAGATAATCTGCAATCGGATCTGTCATTTTTATCTCTTTAAAGTTCTTCTGTTTAACAATTACCAGCTGGCCTTCTTTACTCCGGGGATCAAACCTGAAGAGGCCATCTCCCTAAAAGTGATCCTGCTGATCCCGAACTGGCGCATGTACCCTTTGGGCCTGCCGGTAAGTTTACAGCGGTTATGCATCCTGATGGGATTTGAGTTCCTGGGCAGACGGCTGAGTCCGACATAATCTCCCTCGGCCTTTAATTTTGCCCTTTTCTCTGCGTATTTTTCGACTAATTTCTGGCGCTTTACTTCGCGGGCCTTCATTGATTCTTTAGCCATATTCTTATTTTTTAACGTTTTTGAACGGTAAACCAAACTCCTTCAACAGGGCGAAAGCCTCTTCGTCGGTCTTCGCAGTAGTAACGAAGGATATGTCCATTCCTGAAATCCTGTTGATCTTATCGATATCGATCTCCGGAAAGATGATCTGCTCGGTGATTCCCAGGGTATAATTTCCTCTTCCATCAAGTTTCGCAGAGATACCGTTGAAGTCACGAATCCTCGGCAGGGCCACATTGATTAGGCGTTCCAGGAATTCATACATTCTTTCACGGCGCAGGGTAACCTTCACACCGATGGGCATACCCTGTCTGAGCTTAAAATTGGAAATATCCTTGGTGGAGATGGTCTGCACAGCCTTCTGACCAGAGATCATCGTCAACTCCTCCTGGGCTGTATCAATCAGTTTTTTGTCAGCGATCGCCTGACCAACACCGCGGTTGATAACGATCTTCACTAACCTGGGGACCTCCATGCCGCTGCTGTAACCAAACTGTTCGGTCAGCGCGGGAATGATCTCCTCTTTATACTTCTTTCTTAAGGTAGGTACATATTCCATTACTTGATCTCCTCACCTGATTTTTTAGAATATCTTACTAATTTATTATTGTCGTTCAGCTTTCTGCCGATCCTGGCAGCTTCACCTGTTGAGGGATCCACCACGTTCAGGTTTGAAATATGGATGGGTGCCTCTTTCTTGATGATCCCTCCCTGCGGGTTGTCAGCATTGGGTTTCGTGTGCTTTGAAACCATGTTAACAGCTTCCACGATTGCACGCTTCTTTTTTCCGTCGACCTCCAGAACCCTTCCCTGCTGACCTTTATACTCGCCGGAGTTCACGATGACAATGTCGCCTTTCCTGATATGTAACTTCTTCTGCATTTGCTTTGTCTTTATATATTACAATACCTCTGGTGCCAGTGATACGATCTTCATATGCTTGTCACGTAACTCACGGGCTACCGGTCCGAATATACGTGTACCCCTCATCTCGTCGGCAGCATTGAGCAATACAACAGCGTTGTCGTCAAAACGGATGTACGATCCGTCGTTGCGTCTGACCTCTTTCCTGGTTCTTACGACAACTGCTTTCGAGACGGTCCCCTTTTTTACCTCCCCGGAAGGAATGGCACTCTTTACCGTAACGATCACCTGGTCACCGATGGAGGCATACCGCTTCCTGGTACCTCCCAGTACGCGGATACAGAGCACCTCTTTCGCTCCGCTGTTATCTGCTACCGATAATCTGCTTTCTTGTTGTATCATGGCTTACTTGGCTCTTTCAATGATTTCTACTAATCTCCACCGCTTGTTCTTGCTCAGCGGACGCGTTTCACTGATCTTTACAGTGTCACCCGGATGGGCCGTATTTTCTTCGTCGTGCGCCATAAACTTGGAGCTTTTGTTAACGAATTTACCGTAGATAGGATGCTTTACTTTCCTCTTTACGACAACTACGATAGACTTGTCCATGCTGTTGCTTAAAACAACACCGACACGTTCTCTTCTTGTTTTCCTGATAACTTCTTCCATTTTATTCTGTGCTTTCTGCCTTTTCAGCAGCTTGTCTGGATCTCAACTCAGTTTTCAATCTCGCAATAACTTTTTTTGTAGCAGGTATCTTGTTCGGATTATCCAGTGGGGAAACGGCATGGTTCATCCTCATCCTTGCGAGCATGTTCTCCTCCGTATCGATCCGCTCGACGATCTCCGCTGTGCTTAGTTCTCTGATCTCGGAATTCTTCATCCTATATACTTATTTCATCTGTTAAAAACATACTTTCAACTGTCAGATGGACCCCCGATGAATTAAATCATGCCTGTAAGTGTATCTTTCGCATGCTAAAAATCCTTCGTGAGCTCATAAGCTCAGTTCAGTCATTTCATTTCGTAATCATGTCTAACAACGAACCGGGTCTTCACCGGAAATTTCTGGGCACCGATCCTGATGGCCTCCTTGGCTACATCAAAAGGCACACCCTCGATCTCAAAAATGATCCTGCCCGGGGTAATGGGATAAACAAATCCTTCCGGAGCTCCTTTACCTTTACCCATCCGCACTTCAGCCGGCTTTTTGGTAATCGGTTTATCGGGAAAAATCCGGATCCACAACTGACCTTCTCTTTTCATATGACGGGTTACGGCCTGACGTGCAGCTTCCAGCTGACGGCTGGTGATCCATGCAGAATCAAGTGATTTCATTCCAAAGGATCCGAATGCCAGTGTATTACCCTTTTGCGCATTTCCTTTCATGCGCCCTTTCTGCATTCTCCTGTACTTTGTCTTCTTCGGTTGTAGCATTACCTTAAACTATTACGATATTCTGTAATTACTGTCGTTTGTTCCTCATCCCTGCGCCGCCGCTCTTCGGCTTCACATTTTTTGCACCGATGTTGGGGGACAGGTCTCTTTTACCGAACACCTCTCCGTTACAGATCCACACCTTAATACCAACAACACCAACTTTCGTGTGGGCTTCGGCCAGGGCATAATCGATATCGGCGCGCAATGTGTGCAGCGGAATACGTCCATCCTTGTATGTTTCCGAACGGGCCATCTCGGCTCCGCCCAATCTCCCGCTGATCAATACCTTGATTCCTTCAGCTCCCATTCTCATGGTAGAGGCGATGGCCATCTTTATGGCACGTCTGTAGGAAACTTTGCCTTCCAGCTGACGTGCAACGTTGTTTGCAACGATGGTTGCATCCAGTTCGGGACGCTTAACCTCAAAAATATTGATCTGAACCTCTTTGTTGGTGATCTTCTTCAGCTCTTCCTTCAGCTTATCCACCTCTTGTCCACCTTTACCGATAATAATACCCGGACGGGCTGTATTTACGGTAACAGTAATAAGCTTGAGCGTACGCTCAATGATGATCTTCGAGATGCTTGCCTTGGCCAGACGGGCATTCAGGTAATCCCTGATCCTGTTATCTTCCACGAGCTTGGAAGAATAGTCTTTTCCGCCAAACCAGTTGGAATCCCAACCTTTGATGATCCCTAACCTGTTACCTATCGGATTTACTTTTTGTCCCATTTATATTAATTTTCTTGAGATTCAACTTCTTCCGTCACCGGCTTGCTGTCAAGCACGATCGTGACATGATTGGAGCGTTTCCTGATCCTGTGAGCCCGTCCCTGGGGAGCAGGCTGGATCCGCTTGAGTGTGCGTGACTGGTTAACAAAAGCCTCTTTTACATAAAGGTGACTCTCCTCGATGCGCGCGCCTTCATTTTTAGCCTGCCAGTTGGCAATCGCAGAAAGCAACAGCTTTTCCACATCAAATGAGGCATCCTTGTTGCTGAATTTAAGCATATCCAGTGCTTTGTTCACCTCCACACCCTTTATCATATCTGTAACGAGCCTCATTTTACGCGGCGATGTAGGCACATTTCGCAATACAGCGAAATACTGGCTCTTCTTAGCCTCTTTTACCTGTTCAGCTCTGTTTCTTTTTCTGGCACCCATTGTATTGGATTTTTATAGTGTTATTTCTGTTTTCCGCCGTGACCCCTGAACATACGCGTCGGAGCGAACTCACCGAGCTTATGTCCTACCATATTCTCTGTAATATACACGGGAATGAATTTGTTTCCGTTATGCACAGCAATCGTATGTCCGACAAAATCGGGAGAGATCACAGACCTCCTGGACCATGTCTTCAGGACAGATTTCTTTCCTGCATCATTCATGTCCACAATACGCTTCTCCAACTTGAAATCGATAAATGGACCTTTTTTTAATGAACGGCTCATGTATGCTTATTTTTTAGTTTTTCTCTTCTCGATGATATATTTATTCGAATGCTTCTTTTTGGACCTGGTCTTGAATCCCTTTGCAATCAGACCTGTCCTTGAACGTGGGTGTCCGCCAGAAGCCCTTCCTTCTCCACCACCCATCGGGTGATCGACCGGGTTCATTGCAACACCACGTGTGCGTGGACGCCTTCCGAGCCAGCGGCTTCTGCCTGCTTTACCAGAATGGGTCAGCCCGTAATCCTTATTGGAAATCTGTCCCACCGTTGCACGGCATGTCACCAGGATCATCCGGGTCTCACCACTGGGGAGCTTTACAATGGCATATTTTCCATCGCGGTTCGTAAGCGTGGCTGAAGCACCTGCACTGCGAACGATCTTACCACCCTGTCCCGGCTTGAGTTCAATGTTGTGAATATCAGTTCCAAGAGGAATCTTACTCAGCGGCAACGCATTGCCAATCTCGGGAGGTGCCTCAGGACCTGACTGGAGAACATCTCCAACCTTCAGTTTCTCAGGCGCCAGGATATACCGTTTCTCTCCATCTGCATAAACCACAAGTGCAATATATGCTGAACGGTTTGGATCATATTCAATGGTCTTCACCCGTGCATCCATATGATCCTTGTTCCTCTTAAAGTCAATCAGGCGGTACCTTCTCTTATGTCCACCACCAACGTAACGGATGGTCATCCGTCCCTGGCTGTTCCTTCCGCCAGACCTCTTCATAGGCCTGATCAGCGACTTCTCGGGCGTTGCTGTAGTGATCTCCTCAAATGAGGGGATCAGCTTTGTCCTCTGTCCTGGTGTTACAGGTTTATACTTCTTTACTGGCATAGCTTCCTAAATATTGCTGTAAAAATCAATTACTTCACCCTCCGCAACAGTAACCATCGCCTTCTTATAGGCATTGGTCTTCCCGGTTGTTACACCTGAACGGGTAAACCGGGTCTTCAGTTTACCACCGTAACGCAAAGTATTTACATCGACAACTGTCACATCATACAGCTCTTCAACAGCCTTCCTGATCTGAAGTTTGTTGGCCGACTTTTCTACGATGAATCCGTACCGGTTGAATTTCTCCCCCTGGGCAGTCATCTTTTCTGTTACTATAGGCTTCAATAAAATACTCATGACCTTATTCTAAATCAGATTTCTTATGCTTTTTTCTGCAAAACGTCAAGTGAACTCTCCACAAACAACAGTGCTGAAGCGCTCATAATGTCGTAAGTACTTAATTCTGATACTGTTACAACCTTTGAGTTTGGCAAATTTCGCGACGACAAATATACATTTTTATTTCGTTCATTTAAAACGAAAATCGATTTTTTATCCTCTACTTTCAGGTTTTTCCGGATGTCAGAGAACTCCCTGGTTTTAGGCTGATCGAGCGAAAAATCCTGCACGATTATCACCTGGTTGTTTTTCACCTTGTATGAAAGGGCTGATTTACGGGCAAGTTCCTTGACTTTTTTATTCAGCTTGATCGTATAGGTCTTGGGTCTTGGTCCAAATGTCCTTCCGCCTCCCCTGAAGATCGGGTTCTTGATGTCGCCAAAACGTGCCGTACCTGTTCCCTTCTGTCTCTTGATCTTTCTGGTACTGCCTTTCACCTCTGCACGCTCTTTGGTCTTGTGCGTACCTTGCCGCTGGTGCGCCAGGTATTGTTTGACATCCAGGTAGATGGCATGGTCATTGGGCTCAACCCCAAAGATATCCTTATCCAGCTGCACTTTTCTGCCGGTACCTTTTCCTTTGATATCTAATACTTCTAATTCCATTACTTCTCAATTATTAAATATGAACCATTGGATCCCGGTACTGAACCTTTAAGGATCAGGAGGTTATTTTCTGGTATGATCTTCATCACGCGGAGGTTCAGAATCTTTACCTTATTCCCGCCTGTACGTCCTGCCATGCGCATTCCCTTGAAAACGCGTGAGGGATATGAAGAGGCGCCCAGTGAACCCGGTGCCCTCATCCTGTTATGTTGTCCGTGGGTAGCGTCGTTGACCCCGCTGAAGTTATGTCGCTTAACAACGCCCTGGAATCCTTTTCCTTTAGCGATTCCTGACACATCAAGCCAGATATCGTCGTTGAAATAGTCGACAGTGATCACATCACCGGCTTTCCAGTCCTTCACGAAACCTTTCAACTCTATCACCTTTCTTTTTGGTGTGGTATTCGCCTTTGCAAAATGACCCTTCATGGCAGCGGAAGTTCTCTTCTCCTTCTTCTCATCGAAAGCTAACTGAACAGACGCGTACCCATCACTATCCTCAGATTTCACCTGTGTCACGACACAAGGTCCGGCCTGAATTACGGTACAGGGAATATTCTTTCCGTCTGCATCATAAATGGAGGTCATTCCGACTTTTTTACCAATTAATCCTGGCATGTTATATAAATTTTCCTGGGTTAAACTTTGATTTCTACTTCAACACCACTGGGCAATTCCAGTTTCATCAATGCGTCGATGGTTTTGGGCGTTGAGCTGTATATATCCAGCAGTCTTTTGAATGAACTAAGCTGAAACTGCTCTCTTGCCTTTTTGTTCACAAAGGGTGAACGCAATACGGTATAAACCCTCTTATGTGTAGGGAGCGGTACCGGACCACTAACCACAGCGCCTGTTGACTTAACCGTCTTCACGATCTTCTCAGCAGATTTATCCACCAGATTGTGGTCATAAGACTTTAACTTAATTCTGATCTTTTGGCTCATTGTATCTGTTATTGATTTACCTTACGCTTTGTTTAACAATTCACTTTCGATATTCGCCGGCACCTTTTCGTAATGGCTGAACTCCATGGTCGAAGTGGCCCTTCCTGACGACAGGGTCCTGAGTACAGTAACATATCCGAACTGCTCTGCCAGGGGCACCTTTGCTTTGATCACACGTGCACCTGCCTTGGAGTCCATCCCTTCAACCTGTCCGCGCCGCTTGTTAAGGTCAGAGATCACATCGCCCATATACTCTTCAGGGGTAACAACCTCCACAGCCATAATGGGTTCCATTAATACCGGGCTGGCCTTTTTCCCTGCTGCCCTCAGTGCATACCTGGCGGCAATCTCAAACGCAAGCTGGTCAGAGTCCACCGGATGAAATGATCCATCCACCAGGCGTACCTTTAATGAATCGATATTGTATCCTGCCAGTGGCCCGTTGAGCATGGCATTTTGGAAGCCCTTTTCTACAGAGGGGATAAATTCCTTTGGCACATTGCCTCCCTTGATCTCACTGATAAACTGCAACCCCTTCACACCATCATCTGCTGGCGAGATATATACCTCGATGTCGGCAAACTTGCCACGTCCACCCGACTGCTTCCTGAATACTTCACGGTGGTGCACCTCTTTGGTCAGCGCCTCCTTATAGTTTACCTGCGGCGAACCAACATTGCATTCAACCTTAAACTCCCTTTTGAGCCTGTCCTGCAGGATCTCCAGGTGGAGCTCCCCCATGCCGCTGATAATGGTTTGTCCGCTATCCTGGTCCGTTTTTACCTGGAACGTGGGATCCTCTTCTGCCAGCTTGCCAAGTGCCATTCCCAGTTTATCCATATCGGTCTGGGTTTTGGGTTCAATGGCAATGCCGATCACCGGTTCCGGAAACTCAATCGATTCCAGTATGAGTGGTTTATTTACAGCGGTAATGGTATCGCCTGTACGCAGCTGCTTCAGCCCTACGACTGCACAGATATCTCCTGCATCAATCTCTGACTTCGGATTTTGCTTGTTGGCATGCATCTGGTAGATCCGGTTAATCCGTTCCTTCTTTCCGGTACGGTTATTGAGTACCATCACACCCTCTTTCAGCACGCCTGAGTATACCCGCACATAGGCCAGTCTTCCCACAAAAGGATCTGTGGCAATCTTAAATACCAGTCCCGCGAGGGGCTCATCGTTCGAAACCTCCCTGGTCTCCTCTTTCCCGCTGTCAGGATTGATACCGGTAACGGATCCCACGTCCATCGGACTGGGCATGAGGGCAACGATTCCATCCAATAAACGCTGGATCCCTTTGTTCTTGAAAGCGGATCCGCAAAATACCGGTGTGATATGCATGCCAATGGTGGCTCTCCTGGCATACTCCATAAACTCCTCCTCCGAAATGGAGGTCCTGTCTTCCAGAAAGCGATCCAGCAAATCATCGTCAGATATACAGACTGCTTCTACGAGCTTCTCTCTCCACTCTTCAACAGAATCAATCATCTCTTCAGGGATTGGACAATACTCATATTTCATGCCCAGGGTTTCATCCTCTTTCCAGACAATCGCCTTTCGTTCAATAAGGTCTACGATCCCCCTGAAATTCTCCTCTTCCCCTATAGGAAGCTGAAGCGGTACCGGGTTCGATCCAAGCTTCTTCCTGATCTCCTCAACCACACTAAAAAAATCCGCGCCAACCCTGTCCATCTTATTGATGAAAGCGATGCGCGGAACCTTGTATTTATCGGCCTGACGCCATACGGTTTCCGATTGGGGCTCAACACCGCCAACTGCACAGAAAACCGCTACGGCACCATCAAGCACACGCAGCGAACGTTCAACTTCAACTGTGAAGTCGACATGCCCGGGGGTGTCAATGATGTTGACCTTATGCTCTGTTTCGTTATATCTCCAGAATGTGGTGGTAGCTGCAGACGTGATGGTAATCCCCCGCTCCTGCTCCTGGACCATCCAGTCCATAGTAGCTGCTCCGTCATGAACTTCACCAATGCGATGGGTAATACCTGTATAGAACAGAATGCGTTCTGTAGTGGTTGTTTTCCCGGCATCGATGTGCGCCATGATCCCAATATTCCTTGTATTTTTAAGTTCTGGGTTCATTAATTTTGCACACTTACCTTATAAACTTGTCTGTCTTACTTATAAGTTTTTTTGTTTATTATTAAAATCTGAAATGCGCAAATGCCTTGTTCGACTCTGCCATCCTGTGCATCTCTTCCTTTCTCTTGTATGCACCGCCTTCATGATTGTACGCGGCGATCACCTCTGCTGCCAGCTTCTCACTCATGGACCTTCCCGGACGCTTCCTCGAAAAGAGGATCAGGTTCTTCATGGAGATCGATACCTTACGCTCCGCACGTACCTCCATCGGCACCTGGAAGGTTGCTCCTCCTACCCTGCGGCTCTTCACCTCCACCTGGGGGGTGATGTTGTCGAGCGCCTCTTTGAAGATTTCAAGGGTGGACTTCTCATCATTCTTCGTCTTCTCCTCAATAATGTCCATGGCACCATAAAAGATGTCGTACGCGACACTCTTCTTGCCATCCAGCATCAGGTTATTAACAAACTGTGTTACATAGATATCCTTAAACTTGGGATCCGGTAACGTAATATGCTTTTTTGGTTTCGATTTTCTCATTGCTATGCTGCACTAAAGATCTGTAATTATTTTTTTGGTCTTTTTGTTCCGTATTTAGATCTGCGCTGTGTCCGGCCTTCTACACCTGATGTGTCAAGAGCACCGCGGATCAGATGGTACCGTACACCAGGAAGATCCTTCACCCGGCCTCCCCTGATAAGCACGATGGAGTGCTCCTGCAGGTTGTGTCCCTCTCCGGGAATATAGGCGTTCACCTCTTTCTGGTTGGTGAGCCTTACCCTTGCCACTTTCCGCATGGCTGAATTAGGCTTCTTGGGAGTGGTTGTATACACCCGCACACATACACCACGTCGCTGCGGACATGAATCCAGTGCAGGAGATTTACTCTTGTCAACGATCTCTTTTCGACCTTTGCGCACTAATTGTTGAATTGTAGGCATTTATGCTTAATTCTTTAAATTACACTCTGTATTTCTCTCAAAATCGGGTTGCAAAGGTATTCTTTTTTTTAATAAAACAAGAAAATATCATTAAATATTTAGTTTTAAGAAAGGAGACACGGGGATAGGCTGAACAGCGCTGTAATCGGCCGTTACCAACAAAAGCTCGCTATTGCCCAATGGCTGCTTTTCTGCAAATCACCGGATGGTAGTGCTGAAATAAATGACCGCTGTGTTCCACTTGGTATATTCAAAAATTTATTACTTTTGCCACCTGATCAGACAATTGAGTTCGGGATCAATGAATATCACAACATACCTATACATATAGGGCACCTCATCATTGGAGGATAAATATTTAAACAACTGAATTATAATAATACGCAAATAAAGATTTATCTAGATGAAAAACTACACAACTGATAAGGTCAAAAGTGTTGCGCTGGTCGGCAACGCAGGTTCGGGAAAAACCACAATGGCTGAAGCAATGCTTTTTGAAGGGGGCGTAATTGAGCGAAGAGGAGAGGTCAAAAACAACAATACCGTTTCTGACTGCAACCCGATTGAGCACGAGAACGAATCTTCGATCTACTCAACAGTGATGTACACGGAGTACAACGACCGCAAGATCAATATCCTTGATGTTCCTGGTGCTGACGATTTTGTTGGAGGCGCTGTCTCCAGTCTGCATGTAAGTGATGCAGCCCTCATGCTGATCAATGCACAGCATGGTGTGGAGGTTGGCACGGAGATTCACAGCCGCTGGCTGGAAAAATTCAATAAACCCACCGTGATCGTCATAAACCACTGCGACCACGATAAGGCCAACTTCGAAAAGGCCTTTGAATCAGTGAAGGAGAGTTTTGGAACGCACGTGGTACTCGCCCAGTTCCCGGTCAATGCCGGCCCCGGATTCAACGCACTGGTCGACCTCATCCAGATGAAACAATATACATATGGTACTGATGGAGGAAAGCCTGAGATCACGGAGATCGCTGCCGAGCACCAGGAGCGTGCAGAGGAATTAAGGAACGAGCTGATCGAGAAAGCTGCAGAAAACGATGAGAAGCTAATGGAGATCTTCTTTGAGAACGACGGATTAACAGAAGATGAGATGCGTACAGGGATTACTGCAGGACTGATCACAAGAGGCATGTTCCCTGTTTTCTGCACTGCAGCCGAAAAAAACATGGGTGTTGGAAGACTGCTGCAGTTCATAGGCAACGCCGTGCCTTCGGCCCATCAACTCGCTGCTGCAAAGACTGAAGACGGAACAGAGGTGGCGGCAGATGCTTCAGCTGCTGCTTCAATCTTTGTTTTCAAGACCTCTTTTGAATCTCATATCGGTGAAGTCAACTATTTCAGGGTAATGTCAGGCAAGATTGCCGAAGGCGTGGATCTCACCAATTCGCGGACCCAGAACAAGGAGCGGCTGTCGCAGCTCTTCGCCGCCTACGGAAAGAACCGGACAAAGGTGACTGAGCTTTCAGCAGGCGATTTCGGTTGTACCGTGAAGCTCAAGAACACTGCCAGCAACGATACACTCTGTGCACCTGGCACCAGCTATGTCTTCCCGAAAGTCCCCTACCCGAATCCCAAATACAGGGCTGCCATCAAACCCCTGAGCGAAGGCGATGAGGAAAAACTGGGTGAAGCACTGAACAGGCTGCATGATGAGGATCCCACGGTGATCATCGAATACAGCAAGGAGCTGAGGCAGATTATCATCCACGGACAGGGCGAACACCACCTGAACATCCTGAAGTGGCACCTGGACAACGTTTTTAACGTGCCCACAGAATTCCTGGCACCGAAGATCCCCTACAGGGAAACCATCACTAAAGCAGCACAGTCAGACTACCGCCATAAGAAGCAGTCGGGCGGTGCCGGTCAGTTCGGTGAAGTACATATGATCATCGAACCCTACATCGAAGGTACGCCTGAAAAAACAGCCTTCAAGATCAACGGCAGGGATTACAAAATGTCGATCCGCGGAAAGGAAGAACACACCCTGCCCTGGGGCGGAAAGCTCCAGTTCATCAACTGCATCGTCGGCGGATCGATCGATGCCCGTTTTCTTCCGGCCATCCTGAAAGGGATTATGGAGAAAATGGACCAGGGACCGCTTACAGGATCGTACGCACGTGACATCAGGGTCTATGTTTATGATGGAAAAATGCACCCGGTAGACTCCAATGAGATCTCCTTTATGCTGGCCGGCCGGAACGCCTTCAGTACAGCATTCAAAAACGCTGGTCCGAAAATCATGGAACCGGTCTACATCGTAGATGTTCTGGTACCATCCGACCGCATGGGTGATGTGATGAGTGACCTCCAGGGGCGCCGCGCTATGGTACTGGGGATGTCCAGCGAAAAGGGATTTGAGAAGATCTCGGCGAAAGTACCACTGGCAGAGATGTCAAAATACTCCACGGCACTCAGCTCACTTACCAACGGAAGGGCGATGTACAGCATGACCTTCGATGAGTATGCACCGGTACCTGGAGAACTGCAGGATGAACTGTTAAAAGCCTATGCTGCAGAAGAGGAAGAAGATTAGTCCTCCTCTTTCAGCAAGCTGTTCAGTTTCTCCTCCAGCGCTTTGCTCCGCAGGTTGGTAGCAATCACTACCCCGTGCTGATCGAGCAGGAAGCTGGAGGGGATCATCTGCACCC
>JAGYMF010000100.1 GCA_018400695.1 Bacteroidales bacterium
CCGGGTTTTCCATTGAAATAGGTCCGTACGGACATGTTTCATGGGTTATTTTTGCAGATTTTAATCGCTATAGCGTAACATCTGAAACAAGACTTCAGCCCTATTCCTGGTATCACATCGCTGGTATTGCAGATTTGAACAGCAGTACCATGACTTTATACATTAATGGCTCAGCTGTTGCAACCACCACACTGAATAGCCATGAAACACTTACAACAGGAAGGTCAACCCTGTTCCTGGGCAGACACAGCAACACAACATTGGTAAGTGGTTTTCTTGTCACCGCCGCAAATGGAGCACTGGATGAGGTGAAAGTTTACAAAACAGCACTTGACCAGGCTACAATTACTGGTCAGCACGAACTGTATAGTGACAAAGTCCCCGATCTGTCCATTGATCCCGATGTAAGATTTGCCGGTGATCACCTCCGGCCTCAATATCATGTAATGCCCAATACAAGCTGGACAAACGAATCGTATGGACTGATCTATTATGACGGACTCTACCACCTGTTCAGCCAGAAAAACCCCAATGCACCACAACTCTATTTCATGCACTGGGGGCATTACTCCAGTCCTGACCTGGTGCAGTGGCGGGAAGAAAAAATTGCCCTGGCACCAGAACCCGGGTTTGACAGCTACGGTGTATGGTCAGGCACAACGATTGCAGATCATGAAGGAGTTCCGGTCATTGTCTATACAGGAGTTGATGGAGCAAAAGCAGGCATCGGACTGGCTTATCCTGATGACGATTCCCTGATATCCTGGACAAGACATGAAAATAATCCAGTGATCCCCCATCCACCCACCGGATACAATCATATGGACTTCCGGGATCCCTATGTATGGAAAACGAACGACACGTATTACATGATTGTCGGTTCCGGACTGCATACCGGTGGAGGCATTCTGTGGACATACAAATCAGCCGACCTCACTCAATGGGAAAATATTCCACACCTGTATAACGACAACAACGTGGAGAGATCTGGTAAATTCTGGGAGATGCCATTCTTCTACCAATTGAATGAAAAGGACTATATGCTCTGCGTTACCCCCATCCCCTGGGAAGGAAAACGGGCCCAGACCATTTACTGGATCGGCTCCTGGGAAGATGAAAAATTCACACCCTATTTCACTGAACCTAAAAAATTTGAGTGGATACAGGAAATTTTTCTCTCTCCTTCTGTAGGAACCGATGCGGAGGGCCGGGCGGTATATATTGGCATCATTCCTGAAGACAGATCCGCCGAAGACCAGGTTGCAGCAGGTTGGAGACAGACTTTCAGCATCCCTCGTGTTATGAGACTCTTAAATGATTCCATCATCGGGCATACTCCCCATCCAAATCTGTGCAGATTGCGTAACGAACATATCAGAATTACCAACAGGATAGTTGAGCCCGGTGCAAATTTCAATCTGCCAGAGATCGCTGGAAGCCAAATGGAACTTCATTTCAAAATAAAATATGATTCTGCATCTGCTTTCCAAATACAGGTATTCAAGCACGAAGATATGCAGGAATTAACCTCCATCCGGTTTTCCACAAACTATCATTACCTGATTGTCGACCGAAAGCGCTCTTCATTGTCAAATACCCTCAAGGATGAACGAAGTGCCAGGTACTATTTTGATCACAATGACACCCTCGATGTCAGAATTTTCCTGGACCACTCCATCCTTGAAGTTTTCGTCGATCAAACCGTTGTTTTATCCAACAGGGTTTACCCTACAAGGGTGCAAAGCAATAAGGTGGATCTTGTAACCATGAAAGGCAGGGCTGAAATTATCGAACTCGATGCATGGGATTTAAAAAGCAAAACTGACCTGATGGATGATATCGTCTGTGAGCCGGATAATCTTCCAGATGCTATTCCTGTTGACCCACTGACCTCCATTACGGAAAAAAAAAGTCCGGAAAAGAGTAACGACCATCTTTCCGTCTACCCGAATCCCGTAACCGATATGATCAATATGAATGCCTACATGAAAGGGAGCACAGGAAATATGTCAGTAGAGATCAGAAATATCAGCGGCTTACTGGTTGATAAGAAAGAATTTACAACCACTGACGGATGGCTGTCAGCCAGGTTGCCGGTAAATCAATACACCAGCGGGGTATACACACTAACAATCATCAGCAATACAACAAACAAATCTAAATCTTTCATAATACTGTAAGCCATGAAACGCATGATCCAAACAATTCTGGTATTGGTAAGTTTAGCAACAGTTTTTGTCGCTTGCAATTCAAATAAAAGCGAATTTTTAGAGCCCGATAACCATACAACTTACCTTCAGCAACACCGTCCGCAATTCCATTTTTCGCCCGATTCCATGTGGATGAACGATCCGAACGGAATGGTCTTCTACGACGGTGAATATCATCTCTTCTACCAACATTATCCTGACGATGTGGTATGGGGTCCCATGCACTGGGGTCATGCGATCAGCACCGACCTGATGCACTGGGAACATAGGCCCATCGCATTGTACCCCGACAGCCTGGGGTATATCTTCTCCGGGAGTGCCGTTATCGATTGGGATAATACTTCCGGACTCCAAAACGGAGAGCATCCCCCCATGATCGCTATCTTTACCTATCACGACATGGAAGGTGAACGCTCAGGAAGCAACACCTTCCAGACCCAGGGCATCGCCTTCAGCAATGACAAGGGCCGCACATGGACCAAGTACACCGGGAATCCGGTGCTGGATAATCCCGGTATCAGGGACTTCAGGGATCCGAAGGTGATTTGGTTCGATGAAAGCCAAAAGTGGATCATGACCCTCGCGGTGCAGGACCATGTCTCTTTCTACTCTTCTACAAACCTCACCGAATGGCACTTTGAAAGTGATTTTGGGAAAAATACCGGTGCCCACGGTGGTGTTTGGGAATGTCCCGACCTCTTTCCACTTACCCATAACGGTACTGAAAAATGGGTCCTGCTGGTCAGCATCAACCCGGGAGGTCCCAACGGGGGATCAGCTACGCAATATTTTGTAGGGGATTTCGATGGATCCCAATTTATCAATGAAAATCCCGGCACTGAACCGTTGTGGATCGACTACGGAAAAGACAATTACGCCGGTGTCACCTGGTCGGATATCCCCGACGAAGACGGCAGACGGATCTTTATGGGCTGGATGAGCAATTGGCAATATGCAACGGTTGTTCCCACTTCCCCATGGAGAAGCGCGATGACCATCCCAAGAGAACTCAAGCTGAAAGCCGCAAATGATTATATGCAACTTATCAGCCTGCCTGTGTCCGAACTTGAACTGCTGAGAACATCAAAATACCTGGATCTCGAACCTGCTGTGCTCTCCGGTGAAACAGAAATCAAGGGAATCAGAGACTTTACAGATTCACAATATGAGATCAAGCTAACATTCAAGCTGAACAATGGATCTCAGTTCGGACTGGCATCTGACTTCGGGTTCCGGCTCAAGAACGACTCTGCCCAACAGGTCACATTCGGCTATGATGTGAGCGGTAATTATGCCTATGTTGACCGCGTCAATAGCGGAAAAACATCGTTTTCACAAGAATTTCGGGGAATCCATGAAGCACCCCTACCAATACAGGAATCAGATGTGTTCACTGTCCATGCATTTGTGGACAAAGCCTCTGTTGAAGTATTTATTAATAATGGAGACGGGGTGCTTACAGAGATATTCTTTCCTGATCAGGATTTCAACAAAGTGCTTCTCTTTGCTGAGAATGGAAATGTGCAGCTCATTTCTGGAAGTATCCATGAGCTGAAATCAATCTGGTAGCCTATTCACTACCAAATTGGGCCAGATAGTCGGAAGGAGACTGGTTGAACTGGTTCCGAAAGCATTTGGTGAAATAGGACGGATTGGCAAATCCGGAAGCATAGGCAACCTCTGAAATGGACATCTCTCTTTTGCGAATCAGGTTTTTAGCATACACCAGCTTGATGCTGCGAATGTATTCACTCACCGACAAGCCAGTGATCTGCTTTATTTTGCGGTACAGGTGAACCCGCGACATACCAATCTCCCTGCTCAGCTCTTCCACACCAAATTCAAGGTCCTGCAAATGATCTGTAATCGCCCTGGAGGTGCGCTCAAGAAACCGCTGATCCATATGCCCCACAGGATTTTCGATCGCCTCAAAGGAGAGATACTCCCTGAAGTGATCTCCCAGGGCCTTCCGCATCTCCAGTAACTTCCGAACCCTGACCAGCAAATGGCGTTCATTAAAGGGCTTCGGAATATACGAATCAGCCCCTGCCTCCAACCCCTCAAGCTTATTCTCAATGGAGGTTCTGGCAGTCAGCATAATTACCGGTATATGACAGGTACGTACATCACCTTTGATACGCTGGGTCAGCTCCAGTCCATCCATAAACGGCATCATCACATCGCTCACCACAATATCAGGAAGATCACGTTGTACAATCTCCCATGCCTCCTTTCCATCCTTTGCAGTAAGCACCTCATAATTAATCGCAAGGATCTCCCTCATATATTGCAGGAGATCCGGATTGTCCTCTACGATAAGGATCAGGTATTCACTTTTTCCCGGGGTTGCCGCGACAACCTGCCTGGAGACCTCTGGATCAGCAAGTTCAGTGAAATACCGCAACTCCTCTGATATAAGCTGAAAAGACGCAAGATCAAATTGGTCAGGATCTGTCACCTGCACTTTCTCTTCCTCCTTAAGATGCGCTTCGCCCAAAGGCAAAAAGACGAAAAATATAGTACCCTCCCCCTTCCTGCTCGACACTTCAATGGTGCCGGAATGCAGTTCTATCAGCCCCTTCGAAAGAGACAACCCCAATCCAGTACCCGGAAAATAATTGCCTTCACGCTGCTGCTCAATCTGGTAAAATCGTTCAAAAATCTTTTTGATATGCTCCTCGGACATTCCGCGACCATCATCTGCAACTGTGATTTCGGCAACCTGCATTTTTTCAGGACCAACCTGCTTATCCCTGATCTCAAATCCAATTGTGATCGCTCCTCCCTCTGTAGTAAACTTAAAGGCATTGGAGAGGAGATTGAACATCACCTTATCCATCTTATCAGGATCAAACCACAACTCCTGGAAGGCAGCTGAACATTCTATTCTAAAACTGATTCGCTTCTTTTCAGCCAGTGGATCAAAATTATCCTTGATCCGCTGCAGGAATTTTACCACATCATACTGACCGGCATGCAACTCCATTTTGTCATTTTCCAGTTTTCTGAAATCCATGATCTGGTTGATCAGCCTCAACAGCCGTAGGGCATTCCTGTAAATCATCTCCAGCTGATGCTGCATTTCAATCGACAGATCATCCTTCTGCATCAGCGATTCCAGCGGACCGGTCATAAGCGTCAACGGCGTCCTGAATTCATGCGATATATTGGTGAAAAACCGCAATTTTTGCTGGGTCGCAATCTCCAGCTGTTCAGAAATCCGCTGCAGCTTCTCATTTTGCTTCTCAATTTCGATATTCTGCTCCTCCAGCACCTTGTTTGCCTTCTGCTTTCCGCGATAGGCCCGTATCACCAAAATGATCAAAAAGGTCACAAGAATAGTAAATGCACTGATCACCATGGCTCCCACCCTGAGGTTGGATATCTGCTCGCGGTACCTGCCTGCAATAACACGTTGCTTTTCAATCTTTTCCTGAAGCGATGCAAGTTGCTGATTCTGAAGCCTCAGGGTATTGGCATTTCTGCTGTCAATCAGCAAGGTCTGAAGATCATTCAACCGGTCATAAGGCTGCTTCAACAAGATCCTCCTTGCCACATCAATCGCCTTGTCACCTCCCGTGGGATAAAGCCAGGTGGCATCCAGCTTTCCGTCAATCACATACTGGATTCCTCCCTCCGCCATGCCATCAATCCCGATAAAGAAAAAATCACCGGCCACACCATGACTCAGCGCAGCCTCATAAGCGCCGGCAGCCATGAAATCGTTATGACTAAATACCAGATCGGGTCTTATTCCCTGCGACAAAGCACTGTCCATCACCTGCTTGCCTTCAGCCCAATTCCATTTACCGGTAAGAAAATGATCAATCCGCACACCCGGGTATGCGTCAATCGCCTCAACAAAACCGTCATGCCGCGCCATGGCAGGAGAAGATCCCTTAAGCCCTGCAATCTCCAGGATGGAACCCCTGCCCTCTAATATAGAGGCCGCATACTGCCCTGCCTGGAACCCAATTTCATAATTATCCGCACCAATGTAAGCTGTCCACGCATCCGAACTGATCTGCCGGTCAACCACCACCACCGGAATTCCCTGCCCGAAAACCTCCTCCACCACCGGTGTAAGCGGATCCGATTCATTGGGTGAAATAATCAACAGATCAATGCCCATCCCAAGCAATTCCCTCACATCTTCGATCTGCTGAAGGCTGTTGCCACCAGCATCGCGTTTAATCAGCTCCAGTTCAGGATATAGCGAAACCTCTATCTCCATCTCCCTTTCCATGGCCTCACGCCAGAAATCTTCGCTGACACATTGCGAAAAACCAATCTTATAGGTGGATTTTTGTGCTTGCAATATTGCTGTCCACGAAAAAGCAAACAGGAAAACAAATGGTAAATAGCGCTTCATTCAGTTGCAGTTAGTCGTTCCTGCAAATCTACAAAATAAAAGGCATGAACCCCTTTCTTCTTATCCGATAGCTATCAATAATACAACCCTGCATC
>JAGYMF010000101.1 GCA_018400695.1 Bacteroidales bacterium
GAGATCATCGTTAACATGAACTCACCGTCAAAATCAAATAAAAATCAACAGACAACAGACGATAACCTGACAAAAAGAGAACTGGAGGTGCTGCAGTGTATCGCCGAAGGACTCTCCAATGCACAGATCGCTGAAAAATTATTCATTAGCATACGGACTGTGGAGGGACACAAATCCAACCTTATCAGTAAAACCGGGGTAAAAAATACCATCAGCCTCGTGATGTATGCGCTGAAAAACAACCTGGTCGAAACCTGACAGTTTACTCCAACTGCCAACAACAGCGAAGACGCTGAAAACAGACACCACCTGCTTACAGTTTTAAAAAGTCATGTTTATCTCCTCACTTGCAGGTAATATTACCCGGAAAAGGCATTGGTAAAATCACCTGTTTATTTCAGGTACTTCTTCTTCATAATCGGGTGCAGCCCCTGATGAATATTCCTCACAGTCTGAATATTTTTACATGATATTAGTAACTGTCATATCCTGACAGAGATCTGAAATTCTGAAAAATTTTAAACGCATCGGTAATGAGGGACACAGTGGGATATTACAACAGGAATACCGGGACACTCATCGGGTTTTTGTTCGCGATATGCCTCTCCCTTCAACTTCCGGCTGTGAATGCTCAATGTGATGCGGTGATTGGCTCCAATCTGCCAGAGCTGAGCGGTTGTGAAGTATTTACTGTGCAATTTTCCGATCAGAGTGCCGGAGTCCTTTCCCGTTCGTGGGATTTCGGAGACGGAACGGCAACCTCAAATGCCCAAAATCCGGTACACAGCTTCAATGCAGGAACAAGCGACACGACATACACTGTAAAACTCACAATCACTTGTGCCTCCGGAACCAGCACTGCAGAAGAAATAGTCAATGTCTTTGCCAAACCGAAGGTCAACTTTACAGCCAACAAATCTACTGTGTGCGCCATCACCGACTCGGTCTGCTTTGACAACCTCTCCGATTACCATGTCATGAATACCTATTCCTGGAATTTTGGTGACGGAACAGTTTCTGAGAAACTGGAACCGTGCAAGATATACTCCACCCCGGGACATTACAGCGCCTCGCTCACAGTCACCAATGAACACGGCTGCCTGGCATCGTATAGCATGACAGACTCCATCCGTGTGGAGCCGGTACCCAGTACTGCATTCAGCGTAAGCAGTTATGAAGGGTGCGTTCCATTTACAGTTTCATTCGACAACAATACCGATACTGTCGGTAACGCCTATTCGGAATGGACCTGGGAATTTGGTGATGGGAGCGAAAATGTATATGCTTATGAAGCACAGCCGCATACCTTTACATCCCCAGGTGAATATACCATCAGGCTTGCTGCAACCAATACGCTTGGCTGCTCCAATTACTCAACACAAATTATCACTGTAAACCCCTCACCAATTGCGAGTTTCATGACAAGTGCTCCTGAATGCCAGAACGATTTTACTACCGTGAACTTTACAGGCAGCTACCTTTCATCACCTGCGTTTAACTGGGATTTTGATGAACCAGCCATTGTAATCGGATCGGGCGAGGGGCCATACAATATCAAATGGAGCGAAGCCGGTAATAAGCAAATCAGCCTCACGATAGATGACAATGGATGCTCCTCACTCTACTCCGAGAAAATTGAGGTGACCCCCATTGCGATGGTATATCTGCACTTATCCGCCAGCCATGATACGATCTGCTCCGGTGAAAGTGTTACATTCACCGCTTCACCACTCAATTTTCCCAATTATAGTTTTTTTGTCAACAACTCCCTGGTGCAAAGCTCTGTCAACAATGAATATGAAGGCTATGGCCTTAACGACGGAGACATTATATATGTGAAGATCACCGATGCCAACGGCTGTAGTGAGATCATCAGCGACACCGTTACGATCAGTGTCAGGCAAACCCCTGTAGTCAGCCTGTCAAGCAGTGTCACCAATGACACCTCTTGTATAGCAGAACCGGTCATGTTCACGGCTTCACCTGCCGGTTACGATGATTACCAATTCCTTATCAATAACACAGAAATACAGACCGGAACAGGGAACCTCTATATCACATCCGATCTTGCAGACCAGGACAGGGTGCATGTTGTTGCTACACATAACGGCTGTACCAGCACGCCAAGCAATTCCAGGAAAACTACAATACTGGACGCCCTTCCTCCTCCCGATGTATACTGCGGAATCTCCACACCAAACAGCCTTCGTTTTGCTTGGGATTCGATACCCGGGGCAGTAGCATATGAGATCAGCATCGACAATGGCACTTTTCAAACCGCCAGTTCAGGGACCCTTGGACTGTATCATGATATGGGAGGCCTTGCCGAAAATGAGGAACACACAATCAGGATAAAAGCAGTTGACAACTATCTGTGCGGTACTGAAATCGTCTCAGAAGAGGTAACATGTGCTGCGGAAAACTGTACTCCCATAATATTTAACCCGGTTGAAAAGCAGAGGGAGGTATGCGAAAATGAAACAGTATCACTTTCCGTTGAAAATATCAGCGTACCCGATTACTCCATATCGTGGGACGGCAGCCCGGCTGCAGAACACACTGATTACTCATTCATTGCCGGGGAAGATGTGGAAATTCCTGTAACGGTTATTAACAATGAAGAACCGCAATGTCCCTCCGTTACAAAAACATTTAGCATTGACGTAACACCAAGGGTTGAGGTACAACTGTACAGCGCTGCCCCTGATAACGCAGTTTGTGGAAGTGATAGTGTTACTTTCTCCATCTTGCCACAAACACTTGACCATTATCAGCTTTTCGACAATGGCGAACTGATCGGATCAGGTATTGCCAACAACTATACTGTTTCGAATATCAGTAACGGGCATTTCTACTACGCCTCGGCAACAGACAATGCCTGCCTGCTTTTCTCCGACACCTTGCAAATGAGTGTTTACGAAACTATCAATACGCCAGCTGTCACTTTTGAATCAGCCACCGAAAACAGTGTAACTTTTAGCTGGGAACCTGTTCCTGGTGCAACAGGATACCTGGTTAGCGAGAACGAAAACGATTTTACTTTCCCATCCTCAGGTTCCACAGGGCTCACCCACACGGTCATCCCAATGGATCCTGGCAATGCAGTAAGCCTTACAGCCATTGCAATTAGCGACGATCTCTGCGGAAACAGCGAGATTTCTCTTCCTGCTTTTGGCTATGCAGAGTTGTGCGATACGATCCGTTATAATATCTCTGAGAAACATAATATCTGCCTGGGCGATTCCGTCAATATGAAAATTACAGATCTTACCATAGATCATTTCGATATCTTCTGGGGTTCGCATCCCCCCAACCGGCAAAAGAGCCGGTGGATAAAACCTTATGCAGATACCATTGTACGTGTAACAGTAAAAAACCGTAACCAACCATTTTGCGCCGGTGCAACAAAATATGTCAGTATCACCGTTTCAGAACGCCCGGACCCCCTGACCCTTTCCAGCTCCGACAGTGACAATGAGGTATGCCTGGGCGATCAGCTAATCTTTAAGGGAACACCGGGAGGTTATGATGATTTCGAATTTTACAACTACAGCAATCTAATGCAACAGGGACCATTCAACACAATGACAATAAACGCTGAAAAAGAGCTTTACAATATCCGGATCAGGGCGATCAACAGAGGCTGCCCTGGCGAATTCAGCAACAGCATTGAAACCAAAGTCCTTCAAAAACTCAATCAGCCACAGGTCAACTGTGGCAATTCCTCCGGAACTTCCCTCTCTTTTGTCTGGGATGCAGTACCCGAAGCACTGTCCTATGAGGTTAGCATCGATGGTCAATCGTACATGCCTGCCTCCTCAGGATCCGGTGGATTGGTACACGAGATGACCGGTTTGAATGCCGGAGATTCTGCTACCATCAGCATCATAGCTGCAGGTACATCGGACTGTATGACATCAGTTCCATCGCAACAGGTAACCTGCTATGCAATTGATTGCGACATCATCACCTTTGATATCGATCCATACCTGAATGTATGTGAAAACGAAACGGTGAGCCTCGATCTTACAAATATCAATATCCCCGATTACTCCGTCTCATGGAACAACGGAGACTACGGTAACACCATATCCACAGAACTAACAGCTGTAAAAGACACTTCCGTCTCGGTCAGCTTGCTTGACAACAACCAGGCCTCCTGTCCACCGGTACACAAATCGTTCGTAATCGATGTAATCAATATCGTTCCCGTCACACTCACAAGCAGTGCAGAAAACAATATGATCTGTGAAGGCGGTGAGCTTACCCTCTCCATCTCACCTGAAACATTTGAAAGATACATCTTCCTGAACGGTACAGACACCCTGCAGGATGGAATAGATAACACCCTTAATCAATCCGGCATTCCCGAAAATTTCACAGTCATGGCCGAAGTCTACCAGGGTACCTGTCTCACTACCACAAACACAATTACTACAGAAACAGTAATTCCTGCTGCACTAAATCTAACCGCATCAGTCAGCGGAACAGTATGCAGGGAAGAACCCGTAGTCTTTACAGCCACCCCGGGTTTTGAACAGTATTATTTCGATAATAGCAGCTATATCGTCGAAGAAACAGATCAAAACAGCGCAACCATACCGGTCAGCGATAGCAGGATCACTGTAACGGCGATTGATGAACACAGCTGCATTTCGGTCAGCACCGACACCATTGAATTCAATCTGCTTGAGCCTCCCGACATGATGATCACCTGCTCAACAGACACCATCTGTTACGGAGAATTTGCCTCATACTACGCATTTCCCGAAGGACTCGATAACTTCACCTTCTACAGGAACAGCGAACCATTCCAATCTTCTTCCAGCAACTACTATTCGACTGATTCCCTCCGTACCGGCGATATTGTAAGTGTTACAGGTACAGGAGCTAACGGGTGTGTAAGCGATACTGTTCTCTCCTCCTATCCCTACATTATTCCCTATCCGGACTATTCGATAGGTGCTTCAGACGACGGATTGTGCCTGAACGACTCCCTTGAATTGTTCCTCGAGACTACTGAAAAGGATCCACAATACATCTTCTACTGGAGCACCGGGGAAACAACAGACACCATTACTGTTCAGCCCTTACATACAACCAATTACAACCTTTTCTATTCCGACGGAAGATGCAACAACATCAGGATCGACAGCAAAACCATCACTGTCGACACGGAAACACCACCTGAGGCTTATGCCGGTGAGGATATCACCATTTGCATCAACGATAGCATACAGCTGGAAGCTATCGGGGGAATCTCTGCTCTGTGGAGTCCTTCAGAAGAAATCAATAATCCGGATTCGTATACCCCGTTTGTCAGCCCGAACGAAACAACAGTCTACACTGTTACGGTGAAAAACACCTACTGTGAAAACCGGGATTCCGTTACAGTCTTTATCGACCTGTGCCTTGAGGGACTTACCAGTCCTGTCCCACAGATCATTTCACCAAATGGAGATGGCATCAACGACTACTGGGAGATCGAACACATAGATTACTTTGAACTGAACAGCCTTAAAATCTTTAACAGGTGGGGAACCGAGGTCTATTCAGCAAGCCCGTATCTGAACGAATGGCACGGTCAGTCGAATAATGGCATTGACCTGCCGGACGGCACCTACTACTATATGATCAACCTGGGAAACGGAAATGCAGATCAAACCGGGTATTTGATTATACACAGGTAGAAATGTATCGATTGTTGACAGAAAAGCATATGTACAGACAACTTACCATAGCAGTCATTATATTATCAATATCCATGATCCGCTGCTTCGGACAACAGGATATCACATTCAGCCAGTATACCTTCGATAAGCTGCTGATAAACCCCGCCTATGCAGGAAGTTCAAAATGGGTGGTGGGATCGGTCAAGAACAGGACCCAGTTTTCGGATATTGAAGGGTTACCGCTATCGAATATATTCAGTTTCCAGGCGCCAATCCAAACGAGAAATGTCGGACTGGCAACAAAAGTGATCCACGACAGAATCGCTGTTACCAACAGGTTTATTGCCACAGGGATCTTCTCCTACCATATTGGATTCGGAAAAGGCAAACTCTCATTTGGACTGGAAGGGGGCGTCATCAACAGCAACTACAACTATGATGATCTTGAAAGAACCATCTACGAAGACCCCTCTCTTCCTTCGGGAAAGGAGTCGGTCTTTCTACCGGATTTCTCGGCAGCCATCTATTACCAAAATGAACATTTCTATGTTGGAGGAACAGCAGGACACCTGGTCGATAGCAAAAGAAGTATTCCCGATTATGACAGGAACCAGTTTTATTCCCAGGCAAAAAACTACTATCTCATGGGAGGATACTACTTCGAAATCTCCAGGGAATCCATTCTTGAACCCAATTTTCTCGTTAAATATGTCCATGGCGCACCCATTCAGGCTGATGTCAATATCCTCTTTACGCTCATAGATAAATTCTCGGCAGGACTCTCCTACCGCACTGGTCATGCGGTCATTGCAATGGCAAAGGTGGACATCACAAAAAACCTCAAAATACAGTATTCATTCGACTACTCCCTGTCGGCGCTGTCGAGCTATTTCTCAGGGAACCATGAAAT
>JAGYMF010000102.1 GCA_018400695.1 Bacteroidales bacterium
AACGTTGACTCTCCTTCACTGCTTCAGCTGGAAACCGACGGAGAAACACTGGGTCACTCGCCCATGGCGTTCCAGATCATACCTCGCAGCCTGAAAGTCATCGCCAACGGGATATCAGCGTGAAGCGCTGACTTCCTCCAGTTCGATCTCAAACAGCTTCGGCCAGTACTTTCCGGTAACAAATAATCGCTCACCGACAGGATCCCAGGCAATGCCATTCAATACATTCGTGCTGGGCTTACGGTCCTTCACGGAGAGGATCCCCTTCATATCTACACGCCCCTCCTCTTTCCCGGTTTCGGGATCAATGATCACAATCTCATCGGTGTAGTAGCGGTTCGCAAAAATCTTTCCATTAATGTACTCCAGTTCATTCAGGTCCCGCACAGGCCCTTCATTGTTATACACCTCGAGCTGACGCTTTACTGTGAACATGTCCGGATCGATAAAATAGAGAATGTTGGTCCCGTCGCTCATGATCAACTCATCGTCAGTATGGGTGAGCCCCCAGCCCTCTTTGTTCTGAAAATAGAATTTCCTGACCTCCTCCATGGTGTTCAGGTCATAAACGAAACAGATCTGCGACCGGTAGGTGAGCTGATAGATCTTCCCGTTATAAATGGTGATCCCCTCTCCAAAGATATCTGAGGCGTTGTTCCTTGCCTGGATCACCTCTCCGTTTTCGAGGCGGACTTTTCTGACGGTTGACTGGTTATAGTTGCCGGTGCCTTCGTAAAGCCAGCCATCGTAAAAGATAAGTCCCTGGGTATACGCCCCCGGGTCATGGGGATAGCTGTTTACCACCCTGTAGCGATACGTTACCGGAACGATATCCGATAACAGCTCCACCTGCACACTGTGGGTCTCCGCATTGTCACCCGAGAAATAAACGCGCGTGCGTACCCCGGCCTTGCCGGGATGCATGCCGCGGGTGGCAACCATCAGGGTATCGGCACCGTCGTAACGCCCGGCAAACTGTCCCCGGAAATAGACCAGCACGGAATCAACCTGCAAAGTGTCCGGAACCGAAAGATGCACCGGGATCTGTTCACCGGTAACATATTGTGCATTGCGCACCGGCAATGTCAGGGCAGTAATCTTCTCCACCCTTGCACCGGTGTTTACACGCTTTGCCGTACCACTGCTCTTCCTGTCACAACTTCCCGATGTAACGCTGCCCACCAGAAATATAAAAACGAAACTATAGATTTTCATCTAAACATATTCTTTATTTAAACTCTTGATATATAATGCTATAAGTAATATTCTTATTACAGATAACTTGTTGCCTCGCATCGAGCCCCCGAACCGGAACGCTGTGGAGCTCGACGGAGTCAATACCGTTACCTGCCAAAGATCCTGCGTAAAAGGCCCCGTCGCCGTGGCAGTCTCCTGACCTCATCCCCGTATACCGGGTTCAGCTCCGGGTGGATCATCTGCCATATCTCACCCCACCCGGGGAGTCCGCCGATATTGCGGTCATCAATATAAAAATCAGCCTGGATCTTCCGGCTGGTGGTTTTCTCGTCAAACACCTCCTCCGGGTAATTCTTGTTCACCGCATAGAATTCTATCCCCCGCTTCCTGCAAAACTCCACCGCCTGGTCCAGCTCCTTTCCGCTCCTGTAGGTCCAGAGGATCAGCTGGTGGCGTTGCTCCTCCAGCTTCTTGAGTGTCTCAAAAGCAAAAAGCACCGGCTTCCCGATGGCGGGATACCTGTGCTCCACGATCGTGCCGTCAAAATCTACTGCTATCTTCATGTTGAAGGATGATTATGGTCCTGTCTGCCGCTCAAAATTATTAAAAAGCAGCAAAAAGAGACCCAAAAGGGAAAAATATCTTACTCAGCAAACAGCCACCACTACCAATCTTACACATGTAGCACTTATCCGGCAAGTCAGCCCTCCCTGTTAAAACGTCCGGATTAAAAAAGTTCATTCACTGAGAGATACCGTTCCCCTGTATCGTAGTTAAACGTGAGCACCGTCGATCCGTCAGGCACTTCCGCCAGCTTCTTTTCAACCGCAGCGAGCGATGCACCGGTGGAGATGCCCACCAGGATGCCCTCCTCCTGTGCTGCCCTGCGCGTAAAGAGGTATGCCTCCTGCTTTTCCACTGCAATGGTACCGTCGAGCAACGCAGTGTTGAGGGTGTCCGGAATGAATCCAGCCCCGATCCCCATGATGCCATGCGGTGCGGCCGGTGCTCCAGCGATTACCTGTGAGTCCATGGGCTCCACGGCAAACACCTTCAGCGCCGGCCACGCACTTTTCAGCACCTTCGCGGTCCCACTGATATGTCCGCCGGTACCCACACCGGTCACCAGGTAATCCAGTCCCCCCGGAAAATCCTCCAGGATCTCCTGCGCAGTAGTCACCTCGTGTATTGCAGGATTGGCAGGATTCTCGAACTGGGATGGAATCCATGCATTAGCAATCTCTTCCTTCAGCTCCAGCGCCCTGGCCATCGACCCTTTCATCCCCTCCTTCCGGTCGGTCAGCTCCACCTCTGCCCCATACGCCTTCAGGATACAGCGGCGCTCGACCGACATTGACTCGGGCATCACGAGGATCACGCGGTATCCCTTCACTGCCCCCACCATTGCCAGGCCGATCCCGGTGTTCCCCGAGGTGGGCTCGATGATCACACTGCCGCGACCGAGAAGCCCCCTCTTCTCCGCATCTTCAACCATCGCCAGCGCAATACGGTCCTTGATGCTTCCGCCGGGATTGCTGCGCTCCAGCTTCATCCAGACATCATGGTCAGGAAAAAGTTTCGACAAACGCACATGGGACGTCCTGCCCACCGATTCGAGTATGTTGTTGTATTTCATTTTTTCGTATTTATTGCCTATTAATGAGCGCATCAACGCACTTCGTTCGGTTCAATGGTGCATGCTGTTTTCAGCGCGCCGCGCGCTCAGATCATATAGTCGTTCGGTGCGGTAAAATCCTTGTGGTCCTTCACCACCACGCGGTGCTGCCGGTACACCACAGAATGGGGCAGCACGCTCTCGGTGATCCAGGTGTTGCCGCCCACGACGGTATCATGACCAATCACCGTTCGTCCGCCAAGAATGGTGCTCCCGGCATAGATCACAACATTGTCCTCAATGGTCGGATGCCGCTTTGTCCGCGCCATATCCTTCTCAACCGTCAGCGCCCCCAGCGTCACCCCCTGGTAGATCTTCACGTTTTTACCGATCTCAGCCGTTTCACCGATAACGATCCCCGTTCCGTGGTCGATAAAGAATGGACTGGCAATCTTCGCTCCCGGATGGATGTCGATCCCGGTCTTTCCGTGCACGTACTCCATCATGATGCGGGGCAGCAGGGGAACCTTCATCTGGTAGAGGATGTGGGCCATCCGGTATACCGCGATACAGTAGAACCCGGGATAGGCCAGGATCACCTCCTCCATACAGCTGGAGGCCGGATCGAACCTGGCAATGGAGACCGCATCGTCGATCATCTCATCATACGCCGCAGGAAGTTCTGCCATAAACTTCTCGGTCAGCTCCTCCGGCGTGCCCGGTATAGAGTTTCTCAAAGAGAAAAGCAGGTCCTTCAGCTCGAGCGAGCACTTCTCCAACTCAAACTGTATCTCGTTCTCATCCACCTTGCAGTCGAGCTTGATAGGAAAAAGGATATGGATCATGTTCTCCACAAACGCATTGGTCTTCACCATCGAAGGGGTCTCCATACAGAACCCCTTGCTCATGGTACTCAGGTGTTTAGAAAATTTCTTCAGATCATTCATACACGCAATAATTTTACACTAACCACACAACTTACTGCCTTCATCATTGCCTTCCACAGAAGCGGAATCCTCTCCCTGCTCCCCGTTTTCCTGCCTGGCTACGCTCTTATTAACCCACAAACCGTCGTTATGTTAGCAAAATCCTTACAAGCGAGAGTAAAATATATGTTAAAATAACCAACGGAAGACCTGCAATACCCGTGAATACAAGGATCAGGACCGCAATGGCGATCAGCAGATACCTGAAAAAATTGGGCACGAGGCGGAAATTGCTGAACTTCAGTGAGAGCATGGGCAACTGAACGATCATCAGCAGTGACATCACCATCATCACTCCCCAGAAGAACCAACCGCCGATGGCCGGGCCAAAAATGGAGCAATCCACGAAAAAATCATAATAGATCCCGGTCCAGAACAATGCAAATGCCGGGGTGGGCAGTCCAGCGAAATATTCAGATACCGGCTGAACGTTAAATTTCGCCAGGCGCAGCGCAGCAAGGGCAGGTACAATAAGCACCGACAGCAGGAGCATCTGCTCTACTGTCGTGAGGGAACCTTCAACAATCGAAATATCGCCAGATACTACCGGCCCGGAAAGCATGGCTGACCGGATGACCATGAAGATCATCGCCGCCGGTACCAGGCCGAAACTGACCAGGTCGGCCAGCGAATCGAGCTGCTTCCCGACCTCCGAACCGGCCTTCAGCAGACGCGCCAACAAACCATCGGCAAAGTCAAACACCACGGAGACAAGAAAAAAGGCCAGCGCCGCTTCCTGCCGCTCCTGCAAAACCATATACAACGCCAAAGAGCCTGAAACGAGGTTAAGCAGCGTGATAAAATTGGGGATGTGCTTTTTCATAATGACAGTTTTCCGGTTCCTGAACTGCAAATTTACGAAGAATACGCCGCTCTGTGTAGTTTTAACAAAAAAAGATGGCACTGTGGCTCCGGATGCCGGACGAAAGGGGGCCTGAGAAAGCACATTGTGGCTCCGGATGCCGGGCGATGCTAAATGGAGGTTGTGTGGCAGACAATGAACGGGAAGTCCCTGCTGACTGAAAACAACAGGTTTTATGACAAATGATGGAGAATATAATAAGATGTTTGCTATTTTTAACACATCTAAATAGTCTCTCTAAAAATCCGATGACCCTATGCTTTCCTCTGTAAATAAGAGTTTTTTGTATTTTTAAGAATAAAAATCCGGTGGACAGATCTATGTCATGTACCGATTTATAATTGTAAATTTCCAACATCGATAGATAAGCAACAAACATGAACAGATAAGTTACCCCCCTTAACAGATAAACAATGCGCATGAATATAACAGCAGCATTAGGACACAAACATGACGCATCGACAAAAACAGCAATAAGACACAAACAGATCTGAAAAATATGAAGAAACGAACAATTCTATTCATCTGCCTTGCTGCACTGATGCCTCTGTACGGGCAGGACCTGGCCCAGCAGTCACTGGAAATCGGTGTCGAAGAGAAACTTGACAACTACATTCCCCTCGATGCATTTCTTTTTAACATTGAAGGAGATACAGTCTACCTGCGTGACCTGTACGACAAACCCACGATCATCAACTTTGTCTACTACCGCTGTCCCGGCATCTGCTCGCCGCTGATGGATGGCCTGGCAGAGGTGATTGATCAGTCTGACCTGGTGATTGGGGAGGACTACCAGGCCATTACCATTTCCTTCGATCCGCGCGAGGGAAGTGAGCTGGCACTGCGCAAGCGGAACAACTACCAGAACCTGATGGAAAAGAAGGAGCTGGCCGGTGAAGGGTGGACCTTCTACACGGCCGACAGTGCCAATATTGCCAGGCTGACCGATGCGATCGGGTTCAGGTACAAGGCGGTGGGCAACGATTTCATCCATTCGGCGACCCTGGTGGTAACCTCACCGGAGGGGAAGATTACACGATACCTGAACGGGATCTATTTCCTGCCTTTCGAGCTGAAGATGACGATCCTCGACGCCAGTGAAGGGAAATCGGGACCAACAATCAACAAGGTGCTCCAGTATTGCTACTCCTTTGATCCGGAGGGACAGGAGTATGTGCTGAACATCACGAAGATCGCGGGAACACTGATCATCTTCTTCGGACTGGTCATCTTCCTGGTACTGGTACTGAAAAAGAAAAAGTAAATAACCTAAACCCTATATGATGTCTGAAATCAAGCAGAACGAGCATGCAAAAAGCTACCTGGAGGAGGATGGCGGCAGGAAGGGGATCTTTAAGTGGATCCTCTCAACAGATCACAAACGGATAGGACTGCTCTACCTCTACTCGATCATGTCATGGTTCGTGATCGGGGTGACGCTGGGATTGCTGATGAAACTGGAGCTGATCGCACCGGGAAAAACGCTGATGGCAGCGCAATCCTACAATGCCACCTTCACTGTCCACGGGGTGATCATGATCTTCCTTATCGTGGTTCCCGGTCTCCCGGCAGTATTTGGAAATTTCATGCTTCCCATACAGATCGGTGCCAAGGATGTAGCCTTTCCAAAGCTGAACCTGCTCTCATGGTACATCTACGTTGCCGGGTCCATCCTGGTGGTAGCCTCCCTCTTTGCCGGCGGCGGTGCACCCGATACGGGCTGGACCTTTTATGCTCCATACAGCTTTAAGACCGGAACAAACATGCTTCCGGCAGTGCTGGGGGCTTTCGTGCTTGGATTCAGTTCTATCCTCACGGGACTGAACTTCATCGTCACCATCCACCGCATGCGTGCACCGGGAATGGGCTGGCTGAAGATGCCTATCTTCCCGTGGCCCCTCTACGGCACTGCATGG
>JAGYMF010000103.1 GCA_018400695.1 Bacteroidales bacterium
TAAAAACCAATTCAGCTTCCACATCCCCCTCACCCATGAGAAAAACTTTTCCATCCCGGGTTCCGCACCAATGATATTCCCCGCTGACACTCAAAGCCGTTACTTCCGGAATATCTGTTTCGTCAGAAACATTATAAAATGTAAATGCCTGGTCCCTGAGGATCGCAATGCCCTTGCTTTGGGTGGCAAACCAGATATTGCCTTCATCGTCCTTCAGGATATCCTTGATATACTGTTCGGGAAGTCCTCCTTCCACAGTAATCTTTGTTTGCTCTGACAAACTGCCATCATTGGAAATGGAGAACCGGCTGACCCCCACTCCATAATCACTCACCCACAGAAAACCGGCATCATCGATCATGATGGAATAGATGCTGTTGTATTCCATACCATGAAGTACGCCCTCATTGATCACGGAATACATTTCAGGATTATTTCCAAATCCACTTACCCTGAAAAGCCCCTCATCTTCGGTACCCACCCAATAGGAACCCGGTGTCAGTCCTTTTGTGATATCCCTGACCCTGGTCATGGGAACACCTTCGATCCTTCCGGTCTGCCTGTATCTTTCCGGTCCGCCTGGTGTTGAAAAGAGCATGAGTCCGTTAAAACCTCCCACCAGCAGGGTGTTGTCATCTGTTACAATGAAATCTGACACAAAAAGTCCCGAAAATGGTTCCGGCAGGTGGTCAAATTTAAAGTTCCTGTCAATGACATACAATCCCTTCTGTTGTGTCATCACCAGGATATTCCCCTCCCTGTCCTCTCCAAACCCCACTATAGCAGATGCAATCGTCTCCGCCTGTCCGAAAACCCTGAAGTTGTTTTCCTGCAGCAGCGCTACCTCTCCATCAGTAAATCCAAACCATATCCTGTTCCTGCTGTCTTTAAAACTGACGGAAGATACCGATACAGGAAGGGGGTCGCCCGGGAACGCTGTCATAAAAGATTTTCCATCCAGCCTGCACAATCCCTGGGTGGTTGACACCCAAATGTAGCCATTGGCATCCTGGTTAAGGAAATAGGTGGATTCGTGGCATAACCCTTCATTGATACCGTAACGCATTATTTGAAACGACTGCCCCTGCAGGAAAATAGGAATACTGCAAAAAAACAGCAATAAAAACAGCGTTTTCTTCATCTATAATATTTTAATTTTTACAGGTTCGACCCGACTGCCAAAGTTGTAGGCGGGCAGGTGAAGCTCGCCATGGTGCATAATCAAAGGCTGCATTTGCCAGGAATCTTGTCATGGCCCGGTTCATATACCTGTGTTGTATTTTATTCATCCAGCGGTTCTGCGATGACAGAATATTTATATTTTGGAATACCACCAATGGGGCTGGTGTAGAAAGGCATGGTTTCATCGAACTGGTTGCGGACGTTTACCACGACATTGTTGTTCCTTACCACCGGGTTTTTGGATTTCACAAACTGGAAGTCGTACGAACTCTTCTCCTCCTCCTTGATCACCTTGATCTCATCCCATTCCCAGTTCTCCTCACCTGAAACCGTCAGCCGCTGCCCCTGCCGCTCCCGCGATACCACCAGGATATCACCGTCATTGTCCCAATCGAAATTGTAAATCTTCACTGTAATGGTTCCTTCCGTAACATAAGGGTAGATATGGGAAACTTCGTTGGGATCATTGTGCATTCTGAAGGAATATTCATAGGCATAGGCATTGGCACCTTCAATGGGTTTGTTCTCGTTGGCACTGGTGCTGATGAAGTACCTGTACATGTTACCGTCATCACCGGTAATGCCCTCACAGATCACCTTGAAAAGATGTCCGTCAAATTGTTCACTGTATTCCCCCTCTTCCGGGTTGAAAGGTCCGAATGTGTACCAGTCATTATCGTATCGGGGATCTTCCCCGAAAACCTTCCTCCCCAGGAGGATGCCGCTCTTGTAATTCCCTATCGGAGAGGTCTCCCTCGCATCATCTTCAGAATGGCAGCCTGCACCTCCGAATACTTCATAGGTCGATTGGGTATTCCAGTCACCTGCGATCTCGTCATGCGTTCCCCCGATATCGGGATCAAACACACGGATAAATACCTGTCTTTTAAAATCTGCAGGAATCAGAAAGAAAAAAGTCTGGGAGAAATCATCATCACCCCAGCTTATTTCCGCTTCGTTACCAAACGTCATAAGGAAAGGAATATTCTCTTCCAAACTGGGGACAGGCTGAGAATAAGACACTTGAAACAAAAAAAATACAAATATGACTGCTACTCGTCTGATCATTTCCATTAATTTCCGCGACGTGATAAAAATATGCAAAATTCGTGCAAATAAAAACTATCCTCCGACTTTGTAATTCTATCACTCTTCAGGAAGTACAACAATATCTTTATAAACAGCAATACGCTCCGGTTCAAACCGCCGGTTTCTGACCCGCTCTTCCACGCCCAGGACCACCCTGAATTTGCCGGGATAGGTATACATATTGATTGCGGTCCTGCCCGATCCCTTCATGCCATCTCCGAAATCCCAATAAAATCCGTCAATATCAAAATTGGGCAGGTAGGTTTCTCCGGAATCAAAGGTTACCTGTTCATTTACATGCACCGTGTCAGGAGCAGTGATTACCAGCTGTTCAACCAGCTGCAACTGCAGAAAAAGGCTGGCCACATCGTACATCACTGTATCGGCCAGCTTATTGGTTACGTTAAAACTCAGTTGATAGTCTCCCGGACCCGGAAAACAGTATTTAATATCATGCCCTTCAATGGTCAGGGTATCATTGATCACCCACTCATAATCAAAAATGGAATAATCGATGGTATCCAGGGAGTTTTCCCTCAGCCTGAAACAGAACCTGTTCTTCTGTATGGGTCTTGAAAAGTCGAACTTCGGAAAGGAGGATGTAAAGGAATAGATGTCTGGTGTTCCGCCAACGCGGTTCGAGACAAAGTATCCTTCACTGAAATCATCAGACATAATTATTGCCATATCGTCGGCGCCTGAATTCAGCGGCGGCTGTACTTTGATGGCTTCACCAAATTCGCCGTTAATATCGTTGCAGTAGAAGATATCGAACCCCCCGATCCGGTCATGCCCATCGCTGCTGAAGTAGAGCCTTCCGCTGGAATGCTGGAACGGAAACCAGTCCCGGTTCTCTGTATTCACATTTTCTCCGAGATTCTCCGGGGTTGTCCACTGGTCATTGACATTGTACGAAACATAGATGTCAAAATCACCCAATGCATCTTCCAGGTTCGCCGAAAAATAGAGGGTCATGCCATCCTCTGTGAGAAAGGGTGTATAGTAACTGAAATCGTAGTCGTTATGCTCAAAGGGTTCCGGATCTGTCCACGTTCCATCCACATTCCGGGAAAAGAAAAGCCCCCCGTTGGGATTCGTCCTCCGCCCCGACATCCCAAGGCTGGCAACATAGGCCTGGTGGAAGCACATCAGCTGACCGTCCTGTGCAAATGTCACCGGGCCATCGTCGAAATTGGAGTTGATTTTCTCAGTGAAAATTTCGGGCGAGCCCCAATCACCATCTTCATCCTGTCTGACGATGAAAATATTGGTAAAAGACCTGTTATCTTCGGTGATATACTGAATAAACGAAGATTCGGTCCTGTTGGAATTATACACCAGTGCGTTGTCAAGAAGGGCAGGTGCAGATTCCCAGTATGATCCCGTAGAAAAAGGCAGGCGGCTGACACGGTAGAACTTCTGCGCCGATGATGGCTGCAGGGCGACCAGCAAAACGAATAATATGGCTACTGTTCTTCTTCGCATCAGTAATAGAATGGTATATTTGATGGTACGGTCCTCCTGAACTCGTACCGAAATACGATTTCATGGGTCTTATCATAATAGTTGCTGGTGCTCCCCAGGGAGAAGGAAAATGAATACCCCAGCATGATCTTTGGACTAAGCTCGATGTTGAACAGCGCAGAGAGAAAATCCGGTCTCTTATAAACGCCACCTAACCATACCTTCTCCTCGAACAGACCGAAATTCAATCCGGCCTGGACATTCAGCGGCTGGTTCAGTTTATAGAGTATGAGGGTAGAGGGGTTAATGGTAAAATTATCACTGATCCTGAAATCATACCCACCTGTGAACACCCCGCTGTATGACCTGAAATCATGTGTAATATCCTGTAACCGATCTCCTCTCGATAAGAACTTGGGGATGGAGACTCCTACAAAATACCGCTCTGTATAATACATCACCCCGGCACCGATATTCGGAATCACTTCAAAGCCTTCCCTCATCAGGTAAGCATCGCCAGGATGCAGCAGGTTGGGATGAAACGACATGGTATAGGCTGTCACCCCTGCCGAAATACCAAATGCCAGTCTCCCGCCGCCTGTCCATATCCTGAAGGCGTAGTTCAGGTAGAGATTGTCTTTCGTCTGACTGCTGGAAGCACCGCTTGTGTTAAACAGGGACCCCGGATTGGTCTCATTAAAATAGGAGAGGCCGATGGCCACTTTCTCATTTTTTGTAGGACTGTGCCACGACAACTGTCCGTACACCGGGGCGGGGATCTGGAAATCGATCTGCCGGTAAAAAGTACTGATGCTTGAAACCTCGCGTGAACCGGTGAAGGCCGGATTATAGATCATCCAGTTGTGCTGGTAATTGCTCAGATCCGGCAAATCAAGATCCTGTGCTCCGAGGGAGGCACCCATTAAAACAATCCATATGAACAACCTGTTCCTCATTCTGCAGCTTGTGTACTTACAATCAGGTAACTCCTTTTCCTATAGGTCCGCTCCCTGGGTGTCCCTTCATTAATCGTAAACTTAACTGTATAATAGTAGGTGCCATCCGGTACCGCAACACCATTTACCTTGCCATCCCACAGCACCCTGAGCGCTTCGGAATCTTCATCGTCAGGGATCAGGGAGACGAACCGCTCCTCATCCCTTTCAGTCATGCTGTAAACCGGTGTTCCCCAGCTGTTGAATACAGTCAGCGAAATCCTGTCAGCATGTTTGATCCCCCGCATGGCAAGCAGGTCATTGTACCCGTCACCATTGGGTGAAATTCCTTCATAGACATCCACATCCTTCCGGCGTATCACCAGCTGGTCAGACCGCTCTTCACACACCCCATTGGCAACGGTCCACACGAAGATATTGTCGGCATCAAACTCATCCCCCAGCAGACCGGTCCTCTCCGGATCGTATGGATCACCGCCCAATGCTGCAGGATTCCCATCGGGAATGCTCCACATCCCCTTCCCTGAAGCTGAAGGAAAATCCACCCTCAGCTGGTACTCGTCTGCAAAGTAGACAGAGTCGATGGCGATACTGTCTCCAAAATCATCCACCCCGCTCCTCATGAAATAGGGAGGCTCAGCGGGTTCCTGGTAATGGGTCACCGTCACATAGGCCGAATCGGCACAGGTTTTTCCAATACTTCCACTGGTCTCCAGTTTAAAGCCATATACAATCACTGCCGTATCATTGAACCAGAGATCCACATTCGCCTCGGCCTGCAGTCCTTCGGCATCGATGGTCACGGTATCTGTACCGTCAATATTGTTTTTCACAGTAGAGGCCAGCCACCGCCATGAAACCCCACCCCTGTTGTTCGCATACAGCGTCACCCGGGAACCGCAAACCACAGTGTCTGAAGCTGTAATGGATGCTTCAGGAGAGTAGTAAACCAGCACCTCAGGTGTAGCCGGATCCAGCACCTCCGATTTACAGCCACGGTCATCGATAATACTGTCCAGCCTGTATACGTAGGTCTCCGCCGAATCGGTAGAAGCAAAAAAATCAAGGATCGCCGGATCATCACTTCCGAAGATAAAATTACCCTCTCCGTCATGTTCCTCAGAAGCATAACTTGAATAGACGGTATAACCGGTTGCCAGCGGATCGAGGAACAGGTCAGCCACCTGCATCTGTATCGGCAGCTCACGCGAAGAGCAGAGCGTATCCGCCTGTCCGTCAGCATAGTCCATCCTTCCTGTGGGCAGCTCAATGGGATGGATCACCAGGTAGACAGTATCTTCGCAAACACCTGACGTGACTGATCTGCGGAAATAGGCCGGATCGCGCAGGTCGGTCCGCGAATAATCAAATGCGCTACCGGTCTGATCCGTCACAGAGAAATCGGCCAGACTGCTCTCCTCCCACAGGTATGCGTAGTTTGTTTCGTCACCCCCGGTAAGCTGCGTGGCATCTGTTCCTGCAAGGTGCAGGTTCAGTCCGGCACAGATTGAATCTACAATGAATGAATTCACCATCGACTCATTCAGCGGATCACCATTGATCAGCAGAATATCATTGTTCAGGATGCTGTCCTGCACAGTGATCTTTACAGAATCCGTATAGCTGAAGCATACGCTGTCGGTAGGTTCCGACCATGCATACCTCCTGAAGTACATGGTTTCTGACAGCGGGTCCGGATAGGTATAATCCCAGTCAGCACCGCCTCCCGGTGCAGCACTCCACGCCCCGGTCTCTGTTCTGAACTGCCACTGCCTGCCGATGCCGTTGGCACCTCCCTGCGCCGCATCCCCGGTAAGTTCCGGCAGCAGATCTCCCTGGCAATACGTATCGGGCGTTGCCGT
>JAGYMF010000104.1 GCA_018400695.1 Bacteroidales bacterium
CGATGGAGAAGCTGGGGCTTTCAGCACGTGCCTACGATAGAATTTTAAAAGTTTCCCGTACCATTGCCGACCTCGAGGAAACTGAATATATAGAACCTTCGCATGTTGCCGAAGCTGTGAATTACAGGAATCTCGACCGTGAAGGATGGGCGGGTTGACTTCTTTTCAAAAAAGTGAACTATCAATGAACATTTTGCCCGGTAAGTGCTTAATATACTATACATAGGGGTCTGTTTTTAACAGCGAACAATTTTTTTACTCATCCCTTCTTGGATTATCTGGCGTAAATGGGGATGGAAATCATGTTTATTTATTTTAGCAGAATTATAGTGAATACATTAACAACAGAGGATAAGTTTATAGCGGAGCGGGTAGCGTACCTTAATGAATCAACGTATATATTGCGGTTTTCCGGTGGAGGAATGGACTTTAAACCTGGTCAGCATATCAACCTCGCATTGAAGGGATCGGAAAAGCACAGGGAGTATTCCATTTACAGCAGCCCAAACAGCTCCTCTCTTGAGGTGCTTATAAAGGAGGTAGACGACGGAATGGTAAGTCAGCAGTTGAAAAATGTAAAACCGGGCGATGAATTGAGTGTTGAAGGGCCGTATGGATTTTTCATGACCGATGCAATGCCACAACAGGGAGAAAAATTTCTCTTTATTGCTTCAGGAACCGGGATCGCACCTTTTCACAGTTATATCCTTACTTACCCGGAGGCTGATTACCGGCTGATTCACGGAATACGAAACATTAACGAGGCATACGAGAGGGATCATTACGAAGAGGATCGCTATTTTGCCTGCACCTCCAGGGGTAACAGGGGCGATTTTAACGGCCGGATCACTGATTACCTTTTAACCGGATTGGAAGAAAAGGCCGATAAAGTGTATCTTTGTGGTAATAGCAGCATGATCTACGATGCCATGGATATTCTGAGAGCTCAGGGTTACAGGCATGATCAGCTATTTACCGAAGTCTATTTTTAGAAACCGTGGAGTTGGAGGTGCATGAAAGTCCTTAAAAAAGTTTCATTTAAAACCCTGGGATGCCGGCTGAACCAGTTTGAGACCGATGCCCTGGTGACCAGTTTTCACAATGCGGGTTACCAGGTGGTCGATTACGGGGAGAGGGCCGATGTGACAGTGATCAATACCTGCACCGTGACCAACCAGAGCGACCAGAAATCCAGGAATACCATCAACCATGCCGCCTCATTGAACAGGGATGGCCTCGTGGTGGTGACTGGCTGTATGGTTGATAATTACAAGGAGAAGCTGGAATCCCAGGAACAGATCACCTACGTGGTGGACAACGACCGCAAAAGCAGGATTGTTGACCTGGTGGACGGACACTTTTCCGGGGAGGTCCTGCATCCCGATAAGCTGATGGGTGACCGCTTCGGATTTGATACCGTTCAGAAGAGTCTGCATACCAGGACCTCTGTGAAGATCCAGGATGGATGTGATAATTTCTGCACCTTTTGTATTATTCCTTCAGTACGGGGACGGGCGGTGAGCAGACCTGTAAATGATATTCTGGATAATGTACGGAGAGTGGTTGATCATGGCTTTAAGGAGGTAGTGATTACCGGCGTGAATATTGGCAGGTACGACTATGAGGGGAAGACTTTCGAGCATGTGGTTGAGCAGGTCCTGGAGCTGCCCGGAGATTTCCGTGTGCGCATCTCTTCCCTTGAGCCTGATGGCTTCAGTAACGACTTCCATCGTCTGTTCGCCCACCCAAAACTGGCTCCCCACCTGCACCTCTGCCTTCAGAGTGGATCTGACCCGGTACTCTTGAAGATGCGGCGGATGTATTCAGCAAAACAGTTTATGGATATCGTGGAACGGTTTCGTACTGCGATTCCGGATTTCAATTTCACCACGGATGTGATCGTTGGATTTCCCGGGGAGACCGATGAAGATTTTCAGAAGACCGTCGATTTTGTCAGGGAAGCCCGCTTCTCGCATGTCCACACCTTCAGATATTCGAGAAGAACCGGTACAAGGGCCGACCGGATGAAGGACCAGGTGTCGGGCAGGGTAATGGCGGAACGCAGTGAAGTTATCCGGAAACTTGCCAATGCGCTTCGCCTGGATTATATGTCCGCCATGAAGGGGAGCAGTCAGCGGGTTCTGATAGAGAAGGTCAATGAACGCATGATGGCTACAGGTTATGGAGAACATTATCTTCCGGTTACATTTCCTGTTAAAGATCCAACTGTTAATCGTTTCGCAGATATACAGCTTACAGGCATCATAACGGGCGATGATCCGGTGATGACCACTGAACAGATCGACAGGCAATTTATTTAGATTCTAAAAACAAATTTTTTACCTTTGGTTCTCGAAATTCTAGCGTGCATTGTCTGCTGGCAATCCCAGTCGCAGGCAATGGACTTTACGATTTTATAACTAAACCTTAAAATTATGAATGATATCTATGGATTGTTCTGGATCGTGCCGCTGGCAGCGTTGCTGGCCCTGGTGTTTGCCTATATCTTCTTCAGGGAGATGATGAAGACCTCTGAAGGAACACCACGAATGATTGAAATTGCCCAATACGTTCGCGAGGGAGCGATGGCTTACCTCAGGCGTCAGTACAGGGTTGTTGCAATGGTCTTTCTGGTGATGGTTATTCTTCTGGGAGTTCTCGCATACCTGGGCGTTCAGAACCCCTTCGTTCCGGTGGCTTTTCTCACAGGTGGTTTTTTCTCCGGGCTTTGTGGATTTCTCGGGATGAAAACCGCAACCTTTGCCTCCGCCCGTACAGCGCATGGGGCTTCGGAATCGCTCAACAAGGGACTAAAAATAGCCTTCAGGAGTGGTGCAGTGATGGGGCTCGTTGTTGTAGGCTTTGCACTGATTGATATTTCAGGTTGGTTCTACCTGCTCGATAAGGTGATCTTTACCCCGGAAAATATGGAGAACGGTACCCGTTTCCTCGGTCTTACATTTGTTCACGCAGGAACCACCGAGCACCAGAAGCTCGTTGAGATCACAGCCACCATGCTTACTTTCGGCATGGGAGCTTCCACGCAGGCCCTCTTCGCCCGTGTGGGTGGTGGAATCTATACCAAGGCGGCTGATGTTGGAGCTGACCTCGTGGGCAAGGTGGAAGCCGGTATCCCTGAGGATGATCCAAGGAATCCTGCTACCATTGCCGATAATGTTGGTGACAACGTTGGTGATGTTGCCGGAATGGGTGCTGACCTTTACGAATCATATGCCGGATCGATTCTGGCTACAGCTGCGCTTGGCGCAGCTCTTCCTGCGCTGGTATTGAAGGATGTGGGCATCAGTGCCCAGACTGCTGTGCTTGCACCCATGATGGTGGCAGCATTGGGTATTATTCTTTCGATCGTTGGTATCTATATGGTCAGGGCAAAAGAATCCGCCACACAAAAGAACCTGCTGAACGCTCTACTGCTCGGTACGGGAGGAAGTTCAGTGCTGATTCTCATTGCGATCGCAGGGATGGCGATGGCAGGGTGGATCACCTGGGGGATCTTTGGTGCTGTGGTTGCCGGACTGGTTGCCGGTGTGGTGATCGGACAGGCTACAGAATATTTTACTTCGGATGAATATAAACCTACCAGGGGTATTGCTGCGCAGACCAAGGGGGGGACCGCCACAACCATTATCGATGGTATTGCCGTGGGGATGACCTCGACATGGATTCCCGTTGTGACTATTGTGTTGGGGATTATTGCAGCGTACGGACTGGCTGGTGGATTCACACATTTCGCCCAGGGCGTTTACGGGATCGGCTTTGCCGCTGTCGGAATGCTTTCAACACTGGGAATTACACTTGCAACTGACGCCTTTGGTCCTATTGCAGATAATGCTGGCGGTAATGCCGAAATGTCCGAACTTCCGCCGGAGGTAAGGGAACGTACGGATGCACTGGATATGCTTGGAAATACAACCGCAGCTACCGGTAAAGGATTTGCCATTGGTTCAGCAGCACTCACTGCTATGGCCTTGCTGGCTGCCTATATGGAAGAGGTGAAGTTGTGGATTGGCAAGATGGCTGACAAAACCACTGATGGACTGTTTACTGTGGGGGATACGGTTTTTTACAGGGAAAATCTCATACCATCAGTAGATGCCGGACAGGTGGCTATCCAGATCGAGACTGCCGGTATCAAGGATTTTGTGACGGCCTATGACCTCTCCCTTTTTAACCCGATGCTGCTGGGCGGTATTTTTATAGGCTCCATGATGGCGTTTCTGTTCAGTGCACTGACCATGAAAGCTGTTGGCCGCGCAGCAGGCGCCATGGTGGATGAGGTACGGCGTCAGTTTAAGGAGATGCCGGGTATCATGAAGGGCGAGCAGGTTCCTGAATATGCCAAATGTGTGGCGATCTCTACCAAAGGTGCACAGCGTGAAATGATCCTCCCATCTATGATCGCGATTATTGTTCCTATTGCTATTGGTGTTCTGCTGGGTGTTGCAGGTGTTGTCGGACTGCTGGTTGGTGGACTGACAACCGGTTTTACCCTTGCTGTTTTCATGAACAATGCCGGAGGTGCATGGGACAATGCGAAGAAATATATTGAAAAAGGCAACTTCGGTGGAAAGGGGAGTGAATCCCACAAGGCTGCGGTGACAGGTGACACCATCGGTGATCCGTTCAAGGACACATCCGGTCCCTCACTGAACATCCTGATTAAACTGATGACAATGATCTCGGTTGTAATGGCCGGACTCACTGTAGCATTCAGTATTTTTTAAAAGGGAATTGATCCAATAGTTTTAAAAAACCGTCTCATATTGACTTATGAGACGGTTTTTTTTGGTTTGCCCGGCATGGTGGACATAGTTATTTCAGCGGAACAATGATAATATCCGTTCATCAAATCCATGTAATTGTAGTAATAGCTCATGCTTTCCATCCACCTGGCCTGTTCAACTCCCCGGTACCGAAAAACATACCCAGAAGGGTCGGTATATTTCAGGGGGTTGTTTGTAACGTAGCTATACCTATAACCCTTTCGGTTTGTGGCTTCCCATGAGGAAAATACCTGTTAAAGCCATTTATAAATCTTGAAACAATTCAAATTATTATTCCGAATTAATTATTCTTGTGATTAAAATAATAGCTATCAGGTTCTTATTGACCTCATCCTCGAGATTTATATCCGCACAATTTTGAATCAGGTAATCAAATGCTATTGAATCATTATATTTTAATATAGTCTTATAAGCTATTAAATTAACCGATGATAATTTTTCCTTGTTTTTGGACAAATATTTCCAGTACATTCCATCTTCTAAATTGTAATCGAGCCATAACTCGTAATTGTATGAAGTTGTAATTACCCAACTTAATCTCCAAATTGAATTAAAGATATATTCAAAGTCCTTATCTTCAACTAAATCATGAGTATCTACTACTATTCTGCTAGTGTCATTAATTTCTTTAAAATTTTTGAGATATGCATAGTATGAATTCCCAACACTATCATTGCCTGTATTTGCAATTAAAATTGAATCGAATTTATCAATAAATGTAACCAGGTTCTTATAAAATTTATTCTCTTTTTCGCTTTCATTCATTGAAGATTTATATTGACATCCCGAGAATACAAATAATGTTGTAAATATTGTTATTGTTAATAGTGTTCTCTTCATCTTTTTAATGATATAGATAATCCCATAAGAAATCATAATTAATTGCTTGAGTTGTCCATATAGTACCTTTATGGGTTGTTGTTTTATTTCCCATCCATAATAGACTATCCTTTCCTACATAATCAGGAGATGGCACATTTGCATTAAAGCACACTTCACTGTTCCATGAACCATCATAATCTGAATTAATAAAGATTCCTGCGGAGAAACCTAGCTTTCTCCCTTCAATATTAACATTTAAAGAAAAGAAGTTAATTCCGTAAGTCCCACCCGCTGAATTAGGCCTTATTCCTGAAAATGCAGACCTTAAGTCAAATCTGCCATCGCCTGTATGTTCTGCATATTTGATCCATTGAATTAAGTGAGCAGCCATGAGATCATTTTGTTTAGGATTCCATTGTATCCTACCTGGATCACCTAGCATCATCCCATAACCAATATTGTTTGCAGACCTTAACAGCATTTGATCCTCCCATAATCCTTGTTCTCCGAGTGCCCTGACCATCGGGTTCATATCCAGGAAATTATCCACACTGACTTCTGGAATTATCCATCCCATTGCCCTTAGTGCATCTGCTCCGTTACCTGCATCAATATAATCGCCGGTTCTCCTGTTAAGATAATTCTCTGATCCGGATTCATATTGCCACTCATATGGATTAGAAGACCCTAAATTGTATTTGACATTGTAACCATATCCACCCCCACCACCTGTTCTAACTGTAGCATGCCCACCGTAATCATCTGACCATCCATAACCGGCATACCGCAACCATCCTAAATTAAAATACTGCATGGGTGTCGGTAGTTTTGCAAATTTATACCCACTGGGATCTGTATATTTCAGGGGGTTGTTTGTAACGTAGCTATAACGATTGTAGTTCAGGGGGTTCATCGGAGTCTG
>JAGYMF010000105.1 GCA_018400695.1 Bacteroidales bacterium
TATGCTGGACGCGATCCCGCCGGACGTGTACATGTACCTGGTGAATGCCATCTATTTCAACGCCACGTGGAAGTATGAATTCGACAAGGATGATACCTTCACAGGCGATTTTTATCCTGAAGGCACGGGAACAGCGGATGTGGAGTACATGCGGATCGAGGAGTCGTTCGGTTACGCCCTGCAGGAGGACTACGCTGCTGTTGAGCTTCCCTACGGCGACAGCGCCTTCAGCATGGTAGCCATCCTACCTTCGGACGAGATGACGGTCGGGGAGCTTCTTGATATGTATGGACAGCAGGAGTGGAACGCGCTGGGCAGCTTGTCTGGCAGGCAGAAGGTGACCGTGGAACTTCCGAAATTCAAATATGAATTTAAATCACTGCTGAACGATCCCCTCACCGGGCTGGGGCTCGGGGTGGCATTCAGTGATGCAGCCGATTTTTCGGGGATTACCACCGAGACAGACCTGTTCATTTCGCGGGTGATCCACCAAACCTTCATCGATGTGAACGAGGAGGGGACCGAGGCAGCTGCGGCCACGATCGTGGAGATGCGGGAAACCTCAGCCTTTGGGAACTATATCCGGTTCGACAAGCCGTTTATCTATATCATCAAGGAGAATTCCACCGGGGCCATTCTTTTTATGGGCAAGGTAGGACGGCCGGTGTATGAATAGATTCCGGCTTTTGGCTGTAACCAGGTTCTACTCCTTTTTCTCCAGCTCAGCGACCTTGTTATTGAGCTCCGAGATGGCGCGTTCCTGGTCGGTGACCTTTCGCTGAAGGTCTGACTTCTCCTTCTCCAGTGTGTCGATCTTTTTCATGTACACTGCCTTGTAATAGAAGTAGGCAGTCAGGTAAGCGATCAGTCCGGCGAGAAGCAACAAAACAATAATCTCGATGATCGCGCCGGTGGTGGTTTTGGCAAGGATGGTGGTTAATATGTTCATGATTGTTGGTTTTATCTGTTGATGGTGATTTTTACCCTCCGGTTTTTCTTCCGGTTGGCTTCGCTGGTGTTGGGGACTGCGGGCTGCGACTCTCCTTTGCTGACCGCTTTAACGCATTCCGATGAGAACCCGTTTTTCAACAGGTAGTCGTTCACCGAAAGTGCCCGTCGTTTTCCCAGGTCGAGGTTGTAGGCTTCCGTGCCGATATCACAGGCGTGTCCGGTAAGCTGAAGGCAGGCGGTTGTGTCGGCAGAAAGGTATTCTTTGACCGCAGGGATGAAGGCGTCCAGGTCAGCAGGATTCAGGATCACCGTTTTATCAAAATTAAAATAGAGGGTGATGTCGTCCGGAACATCCGGAAGTGCAGGGGGGGCTAATGGCATGGCCGTTGTATCGGGTACCGTTTCAGTGACCGCAGCTTCTTCGGCTGACTGGAGTGCTGGCCAGGTGTTGGCGGAGTAGTACCAGGAAGCGATGATCAGCCATACAAGAAAGATAATAATACCGGTTATCAGTGGTCTCATATCATTGGGGTTATTACTGGGTTAAGCTGGTCACACAAGTTACGGTAATCTTTATGAAATGTCAAGTCCCCGGCAGATTCTTCCGGTCGGGTATAGTAGAATCATTAATTTTCGGTATCACTGGAGCTTTCCGACACACGCCCGGCAGTTACATGGTACGGATAAGGTCTGCCGAAAGTGTAATTGTACGGAAGGTGCTGCTGGAACATGAAAACCGTTTTCGGGAGTTTCCATGCATGCATTGCAGTTCTTTGAGTAAGTTGGATTGTATGACCGGACAAAAAAACATGTATCTTGGTAAGATGAAAAGAATTTATTTTGACGTTATCGTCATCGTGGTACTGACTTTAGCCCTGGTTATTTTAAACCAGCTCGATCTGCTTGGGCAATCAGCGAAATATATGTTCATCCCGGTGTTGGCATTTTATTTTCTCGGCCAATACGCGGAGCGACAATTCCGGAAATAAACGATCGGTTCTCAGCGCTCCAGCCTGAAGGCGGTCGTAAGCAGTTCGGCGGAGTGTGGCCCGGCCATCACATGGAAGTCCCCGGGCTCAGTCACGAATTGCATATCGATATCGTAAAACCGGAGGTCATCTGCTGTCAGGGCAAAGGTGACGGTCTTCTCCTCGCCGGCTTCCAGGTGCACCTTCCTGAAATCCTTCAGCTCCTTCACCGGTCGTGTGACCGATCCCACCAGGTCGCGGGTGTACAGCTGAACAACCTCTTCGGTGGGGTATTCGCCCACGTTCTCTATGGTCACAGAGATATGCAGTGTGTCGCCGAAACTGATCACCTTCCTGTCAATTTGCAGATCGCTGTAACGGATTTCAGAATACCCGATCCCGTATCCGAAGGGGTAGAGCGGTTCGTTCGGCACATCCAGGTATTTACTGGTATATTTATCATCTGGATTGAACGGTCTGCCCGAGTTCTTGGTGCTGTAATAGATGGGGATCTGTCCCACGTTCCTCGGGAATGTTACTGAAAGCTTGCCTGAAGGGTTGTATTCCCCTGAAAGCAGGTCAGCCACAGCATCGCCGCCACGGGTACCGGGCTGCCAGGCGTAGAGGATAGCAGGGATATGTTCGTCGATCCAGTTGATAGTCAGCGGTCTTCCGGCAAAGAGAACGGCCACCACCGGCTTACCTGTTTTTACGATCGTTTCGGTCAGCTGCTGCTGTGCTCCCGGCAGACCGATATCACTCCGGCTGGCTGCCTCGCCGCTCTGGACATAGTTTTCACCGATGGCCAGGATCACCAGATCTGACCATTCAGCCAGGCGGACCGCTTCCTTAAAACCGCTGATATCGTTGCCGTAAAAGCCACATCCCATGGCGGTGCGGATGTCAGCATTACCGAACCGGTTTTTCAGTCCCTCTTCCAGGGTCACCACCATCTGCGCATCGCCCGATGCATGCCAGCTACCCATCATATCGATCCGGTTATCGGCCATGGGACCGATCACCGCGATGCGGGCTGGGGCATTCATGACCGGCAGGATTTTTTTGCCTTTATATGGTTCGTTTTTCAGGAGCACCATCGAGCGTCTCCCGGCCTCCAGCGCATGGTCCATCAGCTCCTCCGAATGCACCACCTCCGTTTCGGTCTGCGCATCCAGGTACCGGTAGGGATCCTCAAACAGCCCCAGGTCGTATTTCAGGCGCAGTACACGGCGTACCGCCCGGTTCACCGTGCTTTCATCGATCTTTCCTTCCTTCACCAGGCCTTCGAGCGATTGCATGTATACACCCGATTGCATATCCATGTCTGCTCCCGCTTTCAGTGCCAGCATCCCGGCATGGGCCGAATCGGTGGCCACCCCGTGGGGTATGAGCTCAGCAATGGCCCCGTAATCGGTCACCAGTACTCCATCGAAGCCCCATTCTTTTCGCAGGATATCTTCAATATAGGTGCTGCTGGTAGCTGGCTGACCGTTGATTTCGTTGAAGGAGGCCATGACTGTTGAAACGCCTGCATCGATAGCCGCCTGGTAGGGAGGGAAGTACACCTCCCTGATGGTGCGCATCGACAGGTCCACCGTGTTGTAGTCCCGGCCCGCCTCTGGTGCGCCATAAACGGCAAAATGTTTGAGGCAGGCAGCAATGGTGTTGCTGTCGGACAGGTTATCGCCCTGGTAGCCTTTTACCCGTGCTGCGGTAAACAGGGATCCGAGCAGCGGATCTTCGCCCGAGCCTTCAGCGATCCTTCCCCAACGCGGATCACGACTCAGGTCGGCCACCGGGTTAAAGGTCCAGTTAAGGCCAGATGCTGCAGCTTCTTTTGCTGCGAGGACTGCGGATTTTTTTGCCAGGGCTGGTTCCCAGGAGCAAGCTTCAGCAAGGGGGATGGGGAAGATGGTTCGGTGACCATGGATCACGTCGTAACCGAAAAGGAGGGGAATGCCCAGGCGGGATTTTTCAATCGCCAGCCGCTGTAATTCAGTATTGTATGCTACCGTATGTGCATTAAAAATGTTTCCGCACCTTCCTTCTGTGATATATTTCCTGTAGTTGCTGTCGAGTGCGGGCCCGGTGATGGTCCAGCCGCTGGTATAGAGTGTTAGCTGACCGATCTTCTCTTTCAGCGTCATTTCTGCGAGCAGTGAGTCAACAAATTGTTCTTTATCATCCTGTGTTGTCCGGTTTTCGGCGCATCCTGCCAGAAGGAAGATGACTGTTACTATGATGATCCTGATCATTTTCATGGTTATTGTCTATTTATTCAAAGAAAATCCGATTTTATCCAATCCTGCTGTGATCTCAGGGGCCGACATGAACAGGTCCCATAACAGCCCGGTTCTGTAGTTTTCGATCATCACCACTTCGGGACCCTGGTCGATGGCGATATAGGAGTCGGCCCACCAGCCTGCTGAAACATTGAAGGCATCGTAGAATCCGTAAGGTCCCCACAGCCGGTCGCCCAGCAGGTAATAAAAGTGCCTGATGGCTTTCATGGAGGCTTCCGGGGTGAACGGGATGGATGAGATGGCTGCTGTAGGTGTGACCACCCCCCTGTCGTTGGTGGGTGAGTGGGCGCTGTAGCCTTCGTTGCCGTCGCTGGCCGTGAATCCCCAACAGTCGGCACTGTAGCCGATATAGTCGTTGGGATTGTTGATGGCGTGGGCCTGGTTGATCAGGCTGTGGTTTACGTTTTGCTCCCAGTAGTTACCGTATTGGTCAGACAGGCTCCTGGGATCGAGTCCAAGAAATGAATAGTGCGCAAAGAAAAGTGGTCCGCCGTAATCATATCCCAGGGGCAGAGTAATATCATAGAATTTCCTGCCATTCGCGATCCCTCCTTCACGTGCCCAGCCGTTATGGTATACTGAAGCATCGATGGAGTGGGTCGGAGAGGCGGCGGCGAGTACATAAATGATCAGCGCTTCGTTGTAGCCCCTGATCTGCATGTTCATTTCCCAGTTGTAATCGGGTGACCAGTGCCAGTAGAGCACCTCTTCACCGTCTTTGGTGAACCAGTCCCACTCCACCGTTTCCCAGAGTACGGTGATACGGTCGATCAATGCTTTTTCGGTGGTATTCCCGGGATCGAGGTACTGGCGGACAGTGAGGAGTCCCTGCACCAGGAAGGCGGTTTCCACCAGGTCGGCGCCGTTGTCTTTCTGACTAAAAGGATAAACCCGGCCTGTGCTGCCATTGAGCCAGTGGGGCCAGGCACCATGGAACCGGTCGCACGTTTCCAGGAAGCTGACCACTTTTTCGAAGTGTGTCAACCCTTCGCTGCGTGTGATGAATCCGCGTTCGATACCGGCAACGATGGCCATCAGCCCGAAGCCCGAGCCTCCCGTGGTCACCACGTCACCCGAGCTGTTCCGTTCCCTGGCCAGGCCTGATACCGGGTGGGCAAAATCATAGAAATATTTGAAGGTTTGTTGTTGTATGAGGTCCAGCAGCTGGTCATCGGTGATCACCGGGAATTTAAAGGATGAATCCAGCCTGGTATAGAACGCCGATGAGTATCCGCTGAACGCGTATCCATCGGTGGAGGTGAGGTTTGCCGAGATATTGAAAAAATATTTTTTATAATCGTCCAGGCTGTTCAGGTTGGTGACCGTCACGCTGGTATGATCATCGGAGATGTCGTATGCCAGGGGAATATTGCCTGACATTGAGATGAGGGAGGTATAGTTTTCGGTATTGAGCGGTTGCGAGAAGCTGATGCGGACCACGATTTCTTCATAGCTGATCCCTTGCAGTTCAGATTCTTCGGGGAAGTTAGTGTCGTTGAGGGTCATGGATTCGATCTCCAGTGTACCGTTCCGGGTAGTGAAGGTATAGGTTGCGCCGGTAAAGATCTCCCCACCGGATCCCCGGAGTCCGTCCAGGATGGTAAGTGAGTATGATGTGAGTGGTGACAGCTTTTCCGGCGGATTGATGATAATTGTCTGCTTGTCATCCGAATAGGAGAAAGACACCTCTACAGGAATGTTATTCACTGTTGACAGGACAATGTTTGCGGGCACCGTGAGGGTGTCGGGAATGCCGTTGAATTCGATCGTGATCTGTTCATCAAACGGGACATCTTCATTGGATTCGTCCATGTAAAGGATCGCATCACCCACGCGGGTCCTGGCCAGTTGCAGGTACTGTTCCGGATCTTTTTTACAGGCGCTGTTGGTGAGCGACAGTGCGGTGAAGAGCAGCAAGGTGTTGCGAATATCTTTTTTCATGGGCTCTATTGAAAAGAGGAGGGCCAGGCATCCTGACCCTCCATCATTGATGAATTAACTTAACCTAAACTACTACTTTTCTGAGTCGTACATCAATTGTATTTCAGTTTCTGTAAGTGCCTTGTGGAAGATCCTGACATCGTCCAGCTGACCTTTGAAGTGGTTGGCATCCGGGAAGTCGTAGCCACCCCACGGTTCGCTGTCCCACATCGTTCCGGCCCTTGAATGGATGAAGCCGAAGACCATATCGTTGACAACATCGGGTTCTGAT
>JAGYMF010000106.1 GCA_018400695.1 Bacteroidales bacterium
TTTGCTCTCCGGTCCCAATCTTTAGGTCGGCAATCGCGATATCAGCAAGACTGCCAGAAAAATTTCCTGAGATGGAGGTGCTGTTTTCAGGGTTGGCAAAAACAGGTTGTTTACTTAGCTGCGGAATGAAATAGTGGATGTCGGAATTCCGAAGCTGCAGCTTCTGCAGATCAAGGGTAAAGCTGGCCGATGCAATTGAGTCCAGCAACATCTGCAGAGAGGTATACTGAACTCGCACGTCGGCAGCAATGGCTGAATGCGTGGTTTCAAGATGCAGCTTATCTGCTGTAAAGGATTGATTATCGAACCTGAAAATGCCCTCAAACTGCTCAACTGCAAATCCGTTTTCGTCGGATGCACTGAAATTATTGATGGTACCACCGGCTTTTTCGGGGGAGTAGTAGAGGTCCGATGCAGCAAATTTCTTCAGGCTGATCGACATGTTCCCGGGATTAAAAATGTATGATGTATCTTTTCCCGGGCTTTCGGAATAATGAAACCCGCTTTCAGCCAGGAAAATTTTCTCGAGTGTAACCGTTTTATTTTTCAGGTCGACCGCTCCGTTGGTAAGCTCAAAACGGTCCAGGTTGGTCCGTGCCGACAGCCGGTTAACACTTTTCCCGGCTGAACGTTCACCCTGCGCCATTATAACATCACTCTGCAATTCATCTATCACCAACCTGTTTATACGATGATGGGATCCCCCCGGGTCGAAACCATCCAATCCCAGCCTGAGTTGTTGCAGGGCCAGGGAGATATCCATCCCGCTGTGCCGATCGTTATACCGCGCATGAATATGATCCAGGTTTATCCGCTTGATGCTAAAGCTCCACGGCGATGGCTCCGGTGGAGGAGCGGTTGTATCGGTGAAAACGGCGATCAGGAAATAATAATTAAAAAGGGAGTCGGCCGGGTTGCGGCTGAGGTTCAGAGACACATCTTCAAGTGTGATGCTTTTGACATTCATCCTTTTATGCAGCAGTTCCCTCAGCGCAATATTAACCCGGATGCTGCCGGCTGAAAGCAAAGTGTCCTGCTGCAGGTCGTCCAAAAATATGCCCTGCACCACCACCGTTTTGGGAAAGGCGATACGGACTTTATCGATATTGACCGTGGTCCCTGTCTTGTCACTCACCACCGTTGTGATGCGGTGCACGATGCTGCTCTGGATAGCGGGAACCTGAATGAGAACTGCAAGCAGGATGAGCAGCAATGCCAATCCTACCAGGATCAAAAGCACGATTTCTATTACCTTCTTCAGATATTTCCTACTTTTGCTCCCCATTCAACATCCGGTTTGCCCAAATTTACCAAACATCATTCAACTCTGCACCTGTACATATCAATATAACAATTTAATGATGAAATTGATGCGGAACAACCATATATCAGCCTTCAAATTATAAAGCCGGTATTATAAAGTCACGAATAAGTATGTCACATTGTGACTCGTCCCTTTGTTCAGCGGTGATAACAACCACAGCGTCAAGTTCCGGATGAATAAAGATCCTCTGGCCGCGTGTACCCATCGCAAGAACCCTGTTTTCATCTTCAAGATAAGTAAATAATGGGTTCCCGATATCCAGCCACCATAGATAGCCATATTTTATATCTGCTCCAAAAAAAGATCCTTCAACCTGTGTTTTTGTTGACTCGGTTACCCAATCCTGGGGAATAACCTGGCGTCCCATGTATTCTCCTCCATTTAAATACATGACTCCAAACTTCGTCATTGCGCGTGGTGTCAGGAACAATTCCGATCCCCCGATATAATAACCCTCTCTATCCGTATCCCATTCAATGTTTTCTATCTCAAGTGGCTCAAAAAGATATTCCTGGGCAAATTCCAGCGTGCTCATACCTGAGGCTTCTGAAATGATTGCTGAAAGCAGATGGGTTAATCCGGTATTATAGTTAAATGTTGTTCCAGGCTCTTCTACGAGAGGCAGGTCAAGCGTTCTTTTTACAATGCGCTTATTGACAAAGAATGTATACATGCTATTTAGATTGTTTTCATTCCATTCCAATCCTGAAGTCATTGTGAGTAAATGACGTATAGTAATGTTTGATTTCCCGGTAGTATCTACATCGTAACCTGATAAGTAGGAAAGAATGCTTTCGTCAATATTATCTATAAATCCCTCTTCTAATGCAATGCCGGTTAACGCAGAGATAATTCCCTTGCTGGTGGATTTCAAATTATGCAAACTAAATTCGTTAAATGGGTCGTAGTATTCCTCGAAAGGAATCGTTCCATTTTTGTAAATGATAATGCTGTGAATCCCTAAATTATTGTTTTCGATGTATTCAGCCATTCCTTCCAGGTCTTCGGCTGCGATGTCCTGGCTTTCCGGAGAAACATTTTCCCAGGGCCATTCTGATTCGGCAGCCGGACTTATCTCTTCAAACATTTTATCGCAGCTGGTAAACATGACCGCGAAGGTTAATCCAATAATATACATCACCTTTTTTGTTTTCTTTGTAATTCTTTCTTTTTGATCCGTCATTTCTAAAAGTTTTTTTGTTAAAAAAATTGGTACTTGGTCTTTGTTGCTTCTCATTACATGATTCTGCATATACACAATCAATATGCAGGTTAATCTTTCAATCAAACTACATGCCACGCCGACTCTATTGACAAACTCTATTTAGTTTTTCAGCATTTGTTTATTTTAAATATTCAAAATCCTTTTTTCACGCGTTTTTCTTCAAATACATTGTCGCGTTTAAGGAGTCTGACCTTGCTTCCCGAGGAGAAAGAATACTTCAATTTGAACCAGGCTGAGAACATGGACAGTCTGATCTTGTCTTCCGACGTTACCGTAAAGTCAGCAGATTCGATATCATACCCCTGATAGGTAAAGGAGCGCCTGAATGGAAGGGCACTGGTAAGTTCAATTTTCAGACGATTGAAAAAAACTTTGTCCAGGGATATGAAGTATAGCGTTCCTTCCCGGTACTGGCGCTGAATACCGATAGCGGAGCTCTGGAACTGTAATGATGCCGACAATGACATGTCCTCTTGTATGGCCCAGACAGCAGACGCATCTCCCCTGATCTCCAGGCCACTTTGGTTCGGGATACCCTGATTTTTAACAAAAGCGTTCACCTGGGTCTGCACATGATAGCATTCGATGTTGGAATGCATACTGAAATTGTCATGCAGGTTTATGCTTCCCAATACCTTCATCCCCGCATAATTGAGGTCGCCCATATTATGTTTTTCCATGAACAATGAACCAGTATCAGTCAACATGGCGAGGTCCTCAATCACCCCACGCTCCTGCCTGTAGAATATTTCAGTAGAAAGAAAGTTTTCCCGGAATGAAATACTATACATGGCCGAGAGGTTACTGAGAATCTCCGGAGCCAATCCCGGATTCCCCTGTTGCCGCGAAAAAAGGTCGATGGTATATGGATTGGGATTCAATTGATGGTTTTGCGGACGGTTGATTCGTTTACCATAGTTGATCTTCAGGCTGTTTTTATGATTGAATTGATATTTCAGGTCAAACTGTGGCAACAGATAAATCCGGTTGTCATCCAGCACATCACTGTAGATGACCCGGCTGTGCTCTGTCCTGACACCTCCCTGTAAATGGAATGATTTCACCGCGAGCGCTCCCTGCAGGTACCCTGCAAAAACGTGTTCGGAATATTTGAAGGAGGGAAGCAGGTTGTCCTGCAGGATATGCCACTGCTCTTCTATACCCGATTCGAATGATACACTTTCACTGATTTTTGAACTGAAACGTGCCCGTAGATTTCTTTTATTCTTGCTGGGTTCAGACTGGCTGACCTGGCGGAGATTGCTCTCCGGGCCTGTCAGAAAAAGACCTTTTTGCGAGCGAAGTACATAAGCGTTTCCTTCCAGGGTAAGCATGCTGGAAGGATTAAACCGGTGCCTGAGATAGACAGAGCCGAAGACAGAACTGTTTTTATCAAGGTCGTCTTTCTGGAAAAGGTATGTTTTTGGTCCCGCGATTTTTGCGTTATCCTCTATTTCTACCTGCCCGTCTTGTTCATTGGAAAATCCACTTATAAATCCGTAAAGGCTGAGCTGGGTTTTTTCGCTGCTGAATTGATCTGCCCCGAAATGCAGCTTATGCGACCAGTTCTCCTGCCTCAGGTGATCGGTTCGGATGATCTCGCGTGAATGATTTCCGGGATAAAGGGTTTTCTGATTGCTTCCTTCAATCCTGAAGTTGCTGAAACCTCCATTATAGGATGTGTACCAGGTTGTATTTTTCCTGCTGTAGTTTATGCTTGCTGAGGGAAAGGAGAATACTTCATCTGCTTGTGTGGGAATATTGGCATACACATGTCCGCTGATGCCTTCATGTTCTTCTTCTTTTAGAATTACATTGATCACGCCCGATATGCTTGCAGCGTATTGCAGTCCCCCGCTGGATCGTATGTCTATCCGGTCGATACGGCCGGCATCAAGCTGAGCCAGGTATTCTGCGTCCCTCTCTACGCCGTTAACCAAAATGAGAACCTGTTGTGAGCCGTTGAGCGAAATTGCATTCATCAGGTCTACTCCAACACCGGGTACCTGGCTGATAAGATCAACACCTGTCTCTGAAGCGGATCTCATATTGCTGTTCACATAATAGGTGGTCAGGTCTGCCTGCTGTTTTGCTCTCTTACGACTTTTCCTGATCACTACTTCGTCGAGTATATGATGTTCCCTGCGTAGAACGATGTTCCCTGCATCTGATACTTCACCAATTGGATGTATGATTGTATCTGCAGATTCATACCCGATAAAACTGGCGTTCAGCAGATACTTACCCGGCACCTTGAGCCTGAAGTTAAAGTTTCCCGTTTCATTGGTGATGGTTCCTCCAAACAGGGTGGAGTCCTTTGCATCCCTCAGCACAATATTGGCATATGCTACCGGTTGTCCTGATTCATCGCTGACTTTCCCCCGGATTGCGTATGCACCCTGGGCGTTGACAAGGGTGCAGAACAGTGTCAGACAGAGGCTGAACAGCCCGTGGCGGATCGGTATATGTTTACGGCATGATTTCATAATCGTTTGCTTTAAATCGTTTATATTCAACGGTTCAAAGGAATAGAAGAAAACGCGGGCCGGCAAAATTCTGGGAAATACAACAAGGATTTGTGATGAATGAGACAGCATTTACCCGGATCTGTTACAGACGGTAAAAAACTGTGACAGGCAGCAAATCAGACAGGAAAAAATTCAGGAATTGTTCTCAGAAGTGGTATTTCTGAAGCAAACGGTCAAATTCGGTGATCCTGCTCCTGGAAACGGGAACATTTTCGTTGGTATGATGCATTTTCAGGAGATATCCTGAAGCATTGCCACGCTTCTCTTTCACTTTGAAAAGATTGATGATAAAACCCCTGTGGCTACGATAGTACATTGGGATCTTATCCAGTTGTTGTTCGATAGCGGCGATGGAATTCCGGATAGGTATCTTTACCATGCCATTTTCCCTGTACAGGTGGAACATCACATAATTGCCATCTGCCATAGCATAGACAAGCTCATCGGCTTTGAAATCCAGCGACTCTTTCTTGAGTGAAGAATGGATGTGTACCATCAGTTCCTGTTTTCCCTCCTCCTGGATGGTGTTCATAACCGATTGGAAGTTGAGAAAGAGAAACCGGGCATTGATCAGCGAAAAGAAGGTAAACGGAAGCATGTATATCAGGAAGGCTCCTATCGATGAATTGATGAAAGTATCCAGGTTCCAGCGACTCGTTTCAGCAGGTCCTTCCAATGCGAATCCCAGGAGGAAGATCGTGATGCCCATGAGCTGCAGCACAAGATAGATAAAGAGGATCTCCCTGAACACGTTCCACTTTCCGGTATTCCTGAAGAAGGGGATACGACGCAATAAATAAATCGATATTCCTGCAACAATAGAACATGGCACCGTATAGAGCAGGATGGTCGCTTCAAATCCAAAATAGAAACTGCGGTGAACGTTCAGCGGATGGTATAACAGCGTAAAAACAGACGAAAAAAGAAATAATATAAACGCTCCGGGAATTGGTTTTCTTATGATGTAATTCTGCGGATATCTCTTCTCGAAAAAGCGCTTTATCATCCGGGAAAAATTCAGTTTCAATGAAATTCTACGATTGGCCTTCCCTTAAATAGCTTGACAGGCGGCCTGTTTTATTCCATGCTTTCCAGGTATTTGTAAAGATCGCTGTCTGTTGAAAGGATAACCGTGGTGGTGGAATCGAATGTATGATCAAACGTTTCCATGCTTTTAATAAAGCTGTACAGCTCTATTGATCTGCTTGATCTGTTGTAGGCTTCGGCATAAATACGGGCAGCTTCAGCGTCAGCTTTTCCTTTAATTGTTTCAGCTTCTTTGTATGCTTCCGACTGTATCTGGTTCAATTCACGTTCTTTCTCTCCGTTTATTCTTGAAGCTTCGC
>JAGYMF010000107.1 GCA_018400695.1 Bacteroidales bacterium
AAAAGCCTACCTGGATGTGTTTCATAAAATATTACCCGAAGTTGTGGCGAAGTATACCGATGGAGACAGCTATTGGCCTTCTTCCCCGCAGGCTGGATATGAAGTGGATCAGCATGCCGGCTATGAGAACAGGTCTGGTGATATGCACTATTGGGGTGTATGGCATGGCTTGCATCCATTCGAGGATTTTGACCGGTACCAGGCACGTTTTATGAGTGAATACGGATTTCAGTCTTTCCCTGACTTTGAAACCGTTAAAACCTATACTCTACCCGAAGATTATGATATTGAATCGGATGTCATGGCTGCTCATCAGCGAAGTGGTATCGGTAATCTCAGAATCAAGGAGTATTTGAGCTGGTACTATCATGTTCCTGACGACTTTGAGCAGTTCCTTTACCTGAGTCAGGTCCTCCAGGCATATGGCATCCGGATGGCAATTGAATCACATCGCCGGGCAATGCCCTACTGTATGGGGACACTATATTGGCAGTTAAATGATTGCTGGCCAGTGGCAAGCTGGAGCAGCACCGATTATTATCACAGGTGGAAGGCTTTACACTATGCGGTTAAAAAAGCTTTTGAACCGGTAATGATCAGCACTGTCTCCAAAAAGGATAAAGTAGAGGTATATGTGGTTTCGGATCTGTTGCAGGATCTGGAATCTTTAATACACATGGAATTGATAAAGTTCAATGGAGATGTATTGTATAAAGATTCAGTTGATATATCAATTGCAAAGAATTCGTCAACCAGGCTGTTGCCATTTGGTTTAAATCAATTTCAGGAACAGGATTTGTCTGCATCTGTCCTGGTGCTGAAGATATTTGATAAGGGACGTGTGATAGCAACAAAGAACCATTTCTTCGAAATCCCAAAAAACCGTCAGTTACCCGATGCTCATATCCAGATCGCTGTAGAGCAAACAATGGAAGGATACAACCTACGGTTAAAGTCAGATGCTCTGGCGTGCAGTGTATTTCTCTATGATGAGCGATCGGGCCTTGTGCCGGAGGATAATTATTTCGACCTGTTGCCGGATGAGGATAAGGTGGTCAACATACTTGACTATAAGGAAATACCTGATCCCGGGTACATAGGTGTACACCATTTGGGAGCAACCTATTAAGTATACTCATTGCAGTTAAGGATTATTTTCAATCTCAAATGTGATTGAGGCAAATAGCAAGAATCAGTCCCATATGGACTTAAGAACTTGCAGGCGTGAAAGCCTGACAAAGGTGTTTTTTCTGAACGTTACGAGTAATTATTTAGATGAAATATTATAGATGAAAAATGTCGTTTTCATTGGGCTATCTGCTTTTATATTATGCAATACCATAGTAGCTCAAACTTTTAATAGCGGAGCTATTGAAAGTACCCCATCCTATTCCCAGTATTTTTCCTGGATCAATAATACCAATGAAGGGGCTACCACGGCGCAAACCCTTGTCAATTTCAGGTTCTCTGACGACTTTGGTGAATGGCGAGAGATTGAATCATACGTTCTCGGATTTGATTCTCAGCATACGGAGTTGTCACCGGAGGTCTACATCTCAGCATACCCCGTTCCTTACCGCAAAAAAAACTGCAAAACTTTACAGGAAGAAAATAGATTAATAGCCAATTCAGCCTACAATTGTACTATTGATAAAGATGTAATTTAAATCATATGATGTTGTTGTACAGAAATAGCAAAACACGGAACAAATGATACTGACGAAAAGCGATTATCTCTCACATGGATTGGTGTTGATTACAATTTGTATGTTTATCCTTTTTTCCAGCTGCGACAGGGATGAGGGACGGCATAGCGATAAATCCAATATTATTCTGTTTCTGGTGGATGACATGGGTTTAATGGATACATAAATCATTGGGTGACTTAATGAAGTACCTTAAAATTAATAATATAGCCGACAATACCCTTGTTGTTTTCCTCGGTGATAATGGTTCTGATTCTCCTTTAGGTGGTAACAATGGAATTGCATCCAGTGCTCCAATAAGAGGGAAAAAAGGCAGCAAATGGGAAGGTGGGACAAGGGTGCCCTTTATCGCTGCCTGGTCTGAAATCAATCCCGGGAATCCCTGGCAGAAAAAATTACCCATTAAACCAGGCATCGTTCAGGAGAGGTTTGGAACCTGTTATGATATTTTTCCCACGATTGCTGAATTACTGGATATAAACATTCCGGAGCAGCATATTATGGACGGAATAAGCCTAAATAAGCTACTTACACAGCATTCTGATCCTGATAGGAAAGATGTGTTTCTGGCCCACTATCCCCACTCAAGAAATGACCATTATTTCACTTCATACCGCGATGGAAAATGGAAGTTGATCTATCATTATTTTCCTGCTTTAAACGGCAGAAATTACCTTTATGAATTACATAATCTTGAATCTGATCCCACTGAATCAAATGATCTGGCAAGACGAAAAAAGGATGTTGTTAAACTGCTAATGAAAAAAATGATCGTGGATCTGAATGCTAAAAATGCTTTATATCCTGTTGATTCGATGGGGATTGAAGTTCGGCCTGAATATCATAGTATTGAATAATTGCCATTCACTTCCCGTCGGATATGTTATGAATCTAATTTCAATACCCCATGCTCCATGCTTCCGATGGGGTATTCACCCGATATGAATTGCACATTTCTGTTACTATTAAAAACATTTGTAACAAGTGGTTTTATTAAATATATCTAAAATTGATGGCAAGTTTCAATAGAATGATCAAGGCTATATTTTTTCTTTATGTGTTTTCGATGACCGGTGGTGCGCTGCTTGCTGCGCCGGGAACAAATCTATGCGCTCTTAGTGATGAAAACAGAAAACTGAATTTCCTTCTTTATATCACAGATGATCAGTCATGGGTTCATACATCTTTTGCTGGAGACTCCTTGGTCAGAACCCCGGGCTTTGACCGGATTGCACGGGAGGGTGTTTATTTCATGAATGCATTTACCCCGGCACCTTCCTGTGCTCCGTGCCGTGCATCAATTCTTACAGGAAGGTTCCCGTGGCAGTTGGAAGAGGGGGCATTGTTGTTTGGAGGCATACCTGTTCAATACCCGCTATTTACCCATCTGTTGGAGGAAAATGGTTACGAATCAGCTATGTGCTATAAAGGTTACTGGCCAGGCAACATGAAAGATACCCTGTACCATACACAACCACTTGGAAAAGCATATTATGTGACTCCAGATAGTTCATATCCGGAAGGAATTGCTGATTGCGATTATGCGGCATCTTTTGCTGAATTTATTGCTGACAGGGACGAATCAAAACCTTTTTTTTTCTGGATGGGCATCAGCGAACCGCACAGGGTGTATTCAGAAGGAATAGGGAAACGATCAGGATTGAATGAAGATCAGTTGAAGGTTCCCGGTTTTCTCCCTAATGTTCCCGTGGTGAGAAATGATCTGCTGGATTATATCTATGAGATTGAGCACCAGGACAGACACCTGGTCAGGATTCTTGATATACTTGAACAAACAGGGGAACTTGAGAATACCATCGTTATCGTCACTTCTGATAACGGGATGCCTTTCCCACGTGCCAAAGCCACACTGTATGAATACGGTACACATATACCGCTGGCCATTCGATGGGGGAATGTCATAAAGGCAGGAAGGATTGTGGAGGATATTGTAAGCCTCACGGATATAGGCCCGACGATCCTTGATATCGCCGGTATCGATACTCCTTCAGAAATGACCGGAAAAAGCCTGGAGAAGTTGCTGTGGTCAGAAAAGTCTGGTTTGATCGATCCAAACAATGATTTTACTGTAACTGCTTTTGAAAGACATTCATGGGCCAGAAAGGGCGGACTGACTTATCCGATACGTGCATTAAGAACTACGGAGTGGCTGTTGATACATAATTTCAGACCCGAACGATGGCCCTCCGGAGATCCACCGCCTTTTGTACCGATTTATTATAAGGATTATGGAGATGTGGATCAGTCTCCTACCAAGAGATTCATGATCGATAACAGCTGCAATAAGGAGATTGAAGAGCTTTTCGCGCTTGCATTTGATAAAAGGGAGGAGTTTGAATTATACCATGTTCCCAGCGACCCTGAAAACCTGAATAACAGGGCCGGTGATCCTGAATGTGAACCCATTTTATCCAAATTGAAAGAGCAATTGGCATCACACCTGGAGTCGACGGGAGATCCGGTGTTAAAGGATAGCAGGCACTGGGATGGAATGCCATTCTATCTGCTGGGAAAAGAGCCCTATGCCATCTCCCGGAAAACACATCCTCATTTATTCTAATAAAGTGTAAAATGCATTTAGTGAGCAAACATATCAGAGCCAGAGTATCAGCTATAATATTCAATCTGTTCATTCTTGCTTCATTGGCTTATCCGGCAGGTGAAGAGATCCATAAAGACAGTTTACTGAAAGCTTCCGGGGAAGATCCAGTGGCATGGTCATCGAAACTGGTATTTTACGGTGAGGGTGGAAAACTTCAGTACGCGCATGATGAAAACGGTAATACCATTCCTGATTACAGCCATGTCGGTTACCATTACGGCGATGATCCGGTACCCGATGTGCCAGTTGTTATGGAGATTTCTCCCGTGGAGGGGGATGATTATATCAATATCCAGACAGCGATCAATACCATTGCCGAAATGCCGTTGGATGAAAATGGATTCAGGGGTGCCCTGCTACTGAAAAAGGGGGAATACCAGTTGAACGGTTCAATCTACCTGCAGGCAGACGGGATCGTACTGCGGGGAGAAGGCGACAGTGAGGAGGGAACGGTTATCAGGGCAACCGGGACCAACAGAAGGGCATTAATCGATGTGGGTGTAAATGAAAACCTGGTCGTGGACGATGATAGCGAAACAAGGATCATTGAATCATACATACCTGTGGGAAGTCAATATGTCCGTGTTGAAAACCCGGAACAATTCTCGGCTGATGAGGAGATCGCACTATACAGGCCTGGAACATCCGCATGGATCTCTGATATCAGGATGGATGATATCGCATACAAGGAGGGGGTTGTGCAATGGACACCTTCATCTTATTCGTTCTATTTTGAACGGATCATTACAAAAATAGTTGGTGACACCCTTTTCTTCAGAAATCCCGTGGTGATGGCTATGGAGGATCAATATGGAGGCGGTTATGTCTACAAAGCCACCATGCCCAGGTATAAACATATCGGAGTAGAAGATCTGCTGCTTATTTCAGATTATACCTTTGCCACAGATGAAGATCATGCCCGGTATGGAGTGATTTTCAGGAACGCCATGCACTCTTGGGCCAGAAGGGTCACCGCGAAGTATTTTGCCTATTCATGTGTCACCGTGGGGTGGGATGCCAAGCATATATCGGTGTTGAATTGTACAAGCCTTGAGCCCATCTCCCAGATTACTGGCGGAAGACGATATTCATTTAATCTCGAAGGTCAGCTGAGTCTTTTCAAAGAGTGCTTTGCCTCTCATGGAAGACACGATTTTGTGAGTTCAGCCCGCGTCTGCGGTCCGAATGTTTTTACACAGTGTACGGCAGAAAACCCATATAGTGATGCAGGCCCTCACCACCGGTGGGCCATGGGAACACTCTTTGATTCCATTGTGACCAGCGGTCAGCTGAACGTGCAGGACCGTGGTAACAGCGGTACAGGTCACGGATGGGCAGGAGTGAACCAGGTATTCTGGAACTGCAGGGGCTCCAGCTCCGTCTGCCAGAGTCCTTGGGCCAGCGGATTAAATTACAATATTGGCTTCCAGGGATACAAAGATGCAGGATGGAATTCAGGAAGGCCGGATGGAGAGTGGGAAGGGCAAAATACTCCGGGATTATTGCCTTCATCGCTTTACGAAGCTCAATTGGTTGACAGGACCACCAATAATGTATACTTCTCATTGATCAGTGGTCTTGAACAGGTCACGGACAGTACCTACCTGATATCTTTCAATATGCCGGTGAACCAGCAAGAGGCAGAACGAAAAACCAATTACATTGTATCTGGGACTGCCAGAGTACAGGACCATGACTGGGAGATCAGTATGGAGAATGAAAAACAGGTGTTGTTTACATTCCATGGCCTTTCTTTGCTTGATCCTTTTGCAACGATTATCATCGATGCCGGAAATATTCATTCCGCAGCAGGTTTGACGCTGGACGTCCTGACCCGTGCCAGCTATACCGAGCCCGACAAGCGGCCGGTGACCTTCTATGAATTCCAACGGGTGGACAATGGTCCGGGCAGTTACGTGCTCGTGCTTTCATCCAAAAGAGGGAATATCTATATGGTTCCCCATGACCTGGTTGTCAATGCGATTGAAGACCTTGATAGTGTGGTGAGTAGTGGTGAAGGCCTTGTGGAAGATGTCGTTGCTGAAACAACCATACGGTTCTATACT
>JAGYMF010000108.1 GCA_018400695.1 Bacteroidales bacterium
TATTCATTGGCGGTATGATCGCCGCTGCTGAATTCGAGTGCATTTTTGTAGTGCCCGATCGCCCGGCGGTATTGCTCCTGTGCAAACCATGCATAGGCCATGCGCATCTGCAGGTAGTAATAGTTGATGTTGCTCTCCAGTGCCGCCTCACCTGTCTCGATCAACGCTTTCCAGTCACCCTGCAGGTACTGGTTATAGGTGGCGGTATCTGCCTGTTTGAAGGTCAGCTCCTGACTAAAGGCAAGGGACCCTGAAAAAATCAGCAGTATAGAGATTAGTTTTCGCATCGTTCAATGAGCATGGTTTTGTTTTCTTTTTCAATCCTGAGGGTCTGAATTCCGGCTGGACCCACCGTGGTGCTGAACTTCATGCTGTTCAGGACCTTTTTCATGAACAGGTTATGAAGTGTCGATTCCAGGCGGATCTCCGTAGGTGACATGTAATCGTCGATCTGTACATATTTTATGGTATATTCAGCTTTTATCAGCCTGAAGAAGGGACTGATGAAGTCATGAAACCAGAGGATGGTTTTTGGATAGACCAGTGACAGGGGATACTGATCCTTCATGATCAGATCCTGGTAATAACCCTCCTGTACCTTGTAGTTGCTTAAAAAGAAGTAGTACAGGATACATTTTTTCTTTCCTTCATAATAGGTAAAATGGAACTGGTTCTCGTCCTGTTCAAAATAGGCAATGGCGCCCGACCTGTCACATTCCAGGTAGGTTTCATTGTAGGGGTTGACCTTTACTTCCCATTTCACATCCTTAATTTTCCCGAAACCTGTGACGTTGAATTTCAGGATTTCACCCGGGGTGAACCGGAACGCCTGCCTGAGAAGATCGTTCACCTCGATATTGGAGACCTTCTCCTTCTCCTCCGGTCGCTTGTGTGAGCAGAAGCTGTAACTGTTATCATGGTGGATGACATAGCTGCTGATCGGATAGTCTATTGTTCCGGACCCGATATAGGGAAACTCCTGTACCTGGAAGTGCAGGTGGGGGTAGGGCGATCTGCCGGAGTTGCCGCACTGTGCGATCACCTGACCGTAGGTGACAGTTTCTCCTTCGCGGACCTTGATGCTGTCCTTTTTCAGGTGGCTAAGCTTGGTGTAAATATTATCATCGTGTTTAATGATGACCGTATTTCCCCAGTTCTGCTGCAGGTTTACCTCTCCAATGATATTGTCATTGATCTGGTCGACCACCTTCTCCACGACCCCATCTTCGGGTGCAATGACCGGCTTGCCGTAGCAGAAATAGTCTTCCGGATAATCTCCTTCATTTTTGTACTGGTTGCCGTCTTTGTTCAGGATCACAAAATCCCATGCATGCCGCCATTCATCTTTGTGCGTGTGCGCGCCGTTATGGCCCTGGGAAATATCCCATGTGCCGAAGAAGGGGAGTTTGATCTGTTTGAAATGTCTGAAGCGGAAACGCTCGGTATTGTTCAGGAAGATGTAGAGGTTTTTTTCAGGGGAGTTGTACTGGTAATAAACCTCTGCCAGTTTTGGCGAATATTCTGGCCGGAATTTTAGGATATAGATAAAGAGCAGTACGATCATGTTGAAGGGCAGTGAGTAGACAGGCAGCTTGAATTCGAGGAAGATGGTATTCAGGCTGATCGTGAGGATGGCGACCAGGGGGATCAGCACGGCCACCCAGAGATAGGTTCTCAGTGAAGGAATAAGGAAAAATCCTCCCAGTGCAATGGCGGTCAGGATATAGTTGAAGCCGATATAACTATAATCGATTTGCGTGATATTGGCCCCGATGAGGTCGTAAAAGAGGTAGGCCACAAAGAAACCGATCAGTGAGAGTGAAAATGCAATCCGGCTGTATAACAGCAGTCCGGCAGCGATCAGCATCCCGGTAAGGATGCTGTATTGGAAGAGGATCGCGCTCAGTGAGATAAAATAGGTTCTGAAGATATACGGAAACGCAATGGAATTGAAGTATTCGTGGACAGCGATCAACCGCTGACCTCCTACCTGGTAGAGTTCGTTCAGCGTATAGATTCCCCGTTCACTGATTCCCAGCGCTTCAAAACTACGTGTAGCCGTTACGAAGGTCCACAGGGCAATGATAAAGGGAATACTCAGGTAGGGCAGGTGGTATTTCCCGATCACACCCTGCAGCGACACCGAGATGAAAAAGGTAAACAGCGCAGCCAGCAGGATGATCAGCAGCAGGTGCCATCCGAAGCTGTAGTAGATCCCGAGACCGAGTCCCACGAGCAGGCTGTTGAATCCGTAGAATCCCTGTGCGGTGGTCGGTTTGTGCAGGTTAAGGATGAACGCTGCTGTGGAGGTTGTTACCACTGCGATCAGCCCGGATAGTCCGGCGTAGATGTCATAGAAGGTAACAGCCATGATGATGACCGCAAATGGTTTATGGGTGGAGAAAAATATCTGGGAATAGCTGTTCAGGATACTGGAAAAGAAGTACCCGGTATGTTCCCTGTTAAGGCTGATCCGCTGCATGGGTCACAAGTTACTTAAAATTTGATCTCCTTCAGGTGATCCGGCACCCTGTCATGGCTGTTCATTGATTCAAAGTTCTCATTCTCCCTGATCACCTCCGGTTTTCCTTCAGTACTGATCATCAAGATCTTTGGCCTGTATGTAATAAACTGCATCCATTGCGTCATATTGTATGCGCCGATCCTGTTGATCACTACATGGTCGCCTTTTTCGAGCAGGGGAAACTGTACGGCACTGCGGATCACATCGATATTCATGCAGAGCGGTCCGTAGATCGTTGTATCTTCGGTATCCGGCTGGTGATCCTGTGCCGGAACAATATTGTGTTCATACCAGAAAGAGGTGAAGAGCATGTTCACCCCGATATCGATCACCAGCGAACGGCGTCCGTCGGCCAGCCGCTTGTTGGCCAGCACCGTTCCGGCAAGATAGCCGGCATCGTCGATCAGCGCACGGCCTGTTTCCAGGAACAGGGTGGGCATGCGGTCCTGCTTTATATCTGAATGATTCAGGGCTGAGGTAATGGCTTCGGCGTAGTCGTCGAACGACGGACAGGTGTCGGATCCGGGCAGGTAGGCCCCTTTCAGGGTGTTTTTGGAGGCAAAACCTCCACCCATGTCAATATATTTAATCGCATGCTCGAATTTTCTGTCTATCCGCACAGCCAGGTCGGTCATCTTCTTCATGGCCACACCGTAAGCACCTGGAGTAATGATATAGGTTCCGATGTGTGTGTGAAGGCCCATCAGCTCTATGTTTTCAACTGCCATGATCTTGTTGACAGCCGACCAGGCTTCACCGTTCTCAAAGTTGAAGCCGAAACGGTCCCATTGCGGATAGATCCCGGTATCCATGTTGATGCGGATGGCCACCTTGGCTTTGCCTGCTCCCTGCTCGACCAGCTCGGTAATTTCGTAAAGCTCGTCGAAATGGTCAATATGGATCAGTGATCCGTTTTTAATGGCGATCTCCAGGTCTGTCCTGCTTTTGTCAGGACCGTTAAAGATGATTTTGTTTCCCGGTACGCCATTGGCTATGGCTTTTTCGTATTCGAACATCGATACTACTTCGGCCCACGCACCTTCCTGATGGAAGACGTTGCAGACTGCGTTCAGGTAATTGGTCTTGTACGACCATGCGAACTGTATCTTGGGATAACGGGTTTTGAAGGCCGATTCTGCCTCCCGGAAGGTTTCCCGGATGGTTTTTTCTGAGAGGATATAGAGCGGTGATCCGAACTCTGCCAGGAGCTCATTGATGCTGTTGTTATCTATTTCTGTGATGGGTCTGACATTCGTTTTCATACCGAACTTGTCAGGCACACCTGCGTTGATCCGGTTGATTACCGGGCGTTCAAATTTTGGTTTTTCCATCTTTAATTGAATTTTATCGTCACTCAGTGTTTTATAAACTTGTTTGTAATCTGTTCTCCCTCTCCGGGAATGATGTTCAGAATATAGGTGCCAGCCGGGGCAACCACACGCTCCATATCCACCCTGTTGATTCCGGGCTGAAGCGGTTGCCTGACCAGGTTTCTTCCCGACATATCGCTGATCTCCAGCTTTCCTCCGGGACGAACCATGAGCGGATCAATATCTACGTTCAGAATGCCGGTGACTGGGTTCGGGTAGATGCTGAGGCTGTTTTCCGGCTGTAATGGAACCGATTTCGTGGTGCCGCCCAGGGTGTAAATATTGGTGTACACCAGGTAGTAATAATCGTAAAAAACATACTGGTAGGCGAGCAGCTTCATGCCGTCGCTGCCTTTTATCAGTTCGGCATATCCGCCGTCCGTGAGGGACATCAGTTCGGTGCCGGATTCACTGACCACCTTCATGCCGTAAACATTGACACTGTAGGAATTGATCACCTCCACTTTATAGTAAATATAGAGCAGTTCGATCGATTCGTCTGTATTGAAGGTTTTTCGTGAAACAAATTGGATGTCATAAAGATAGTAACCAGCAGGAACCGTCAGGCTGATCGTTTTGTACAGCGTGTGGTCCTCGTTATAGATGCGGCACTCGTTTAAGGGGACATCCATGACGTAATATTTGTACTCACCTTCGTCGATCTCCGCAAGTGTTCCGGAGTAGCTGTAGGAGTGTTCCAGCGTCACCTGGGCATTGAGCGCGAGCCCGGAAAAGAGTATGGCAAGAAGTAAAATGTTTTTCATGGTTTCTTTTTTTATCCAGGGTTGATTGAAATTTTTAAATATCAGTCAATATTGTTGCATTTTCCGTTGGTGTTCCGGGCGATTGCCGGCCTGACTTCTGTTATAATTCGCCACTGATCGAAAGTTTTTCGAAATCGCTGATCTTTCCGATCAGGTCGTACGAGTATCGGATAAACATGATCCCGGTTTTGTAATCCGTTATCGGCTCCAGCTTCTCCCCCATGGCGAGCTGAACAAGTGCTTCAGGAATGTTTTGTCCTGCACCAACTGCCAGGTAAACCCATGCAGGAATCCGGGGATTGATCTCGATAAGGTAATAGTCACTCTCATTGGTTTTGATCATCTCCAGCTCCATCCCTCCTTTCCATTTGGTCTGCTTGAAGAGATTACGGGTGATGCTGATCAGGTTTTGATCACCCAGGGTAATGCCACTCCAGGCTTTCCCCTTATCGGTGATGTATTGCTTTCGCATGGGCACTGCGGCGATGGTTTGCCCGGTTCCGTCTCCCAGGGCCACGACATTGACCTCAGTTCCCCTTATGAACTCCTGGATGATCACCGGAAGTCCCCATTTGGCACTGATCTTGTTGAAATGGTTGATCACCTGTTCGGTATTGTATGCGATATAGGCATCGTAGAATTTTCCCTTCACCATCAGCGGATAGTCGAACTCATCCTTCAGGTCGGGAACGTCGTTAATCGAAGCAATGGCTTTGCTGTGGGGTACCTTGATGCCATATTTCTTACCAAAAGCTTCCAGGTTGTTTTTTTGCCGCTCCTCGAACTGTTCAATTGTAGGAAGGTAGGTGGTGATGTTGTTTTCTTTCAGCAACTTTTCTGCCTTCATGAAGGTGAACAGCTCTGCATCCAGGTTGGGGATGATCAGGTTGATCGGGTCTTTTTTATGGATCTCCAGGATGCGGTCCATGAAGGGATCCATTCCTACCGAAGGATAGGGGATCAGGTAGGTTTTATCCAGCGCCCCCTCCATATAGATACCGGGCTCCATATTTTCGTAAGCCAGTCCGATGATCCGTACATCGAATTTGTCCGATTCCCTGATGCCTCGTACAACTGGAATACCGGGTCCGGGATTGTCGGTATTGTTGAGGCCGGTGATCGCAATGGTGATCTTTCGTCTATTCATCAATTTCGTCTTCAATTAGGTTAAACCTGCGCAGTGTATGGGCAAAATCGTCCATATACCGACGGTATGTTTTCTGGTCCACTTCGTATTCGTCGAAGATGGACGATTCGATCTCACTGATCGACATGCCTTTGGCGAGATACTGAAGAATTTCTTTACCTGTTGAGTTCACAGAAAAGGACTCCCCTGAATTTGGATCGAACAGGAATCCTGATTTGCTGACAGCAATGTTTTCTTTTAGTTTCATAACATTGGATTAAATGATGATGCAAATTTCCGGCTTTTCTGAGAACTATTGTTACAGAATTTCGATTTTATTGTGCACTTTTTTTATTAGTTGAGAGTTTAGAGGGAGATGAGAGTTTAGAGGGGAGTTGAGAGTTTAGGGAGTTTAGAGTTTAGTCTGCGTTTGCCGCAGCAAAATCACCATTTATTATAAACTGCTGAATATTAGTCATATGAATAACGGTTTATATGATAGGGAGTTGAGGGTTGAGAGGTTAGAGGGTGTCGATGCCTTTTGGGGAGATCTCGCTGCCGGATTTGTATTGTGTAACGGTCACCCCGGTGATTTTTCTGAACTGGTTGGA
>JAGYMF010000109.1 GCA_018400695.1 Bacteroidales bacterium
GTAATTTTATAGGCAAAACCTTCACACTGAAGGTACTCATCCAGGTTCAGATATTCCTCTTTGCTCACGGTTATCGCAAAATAGATCGGCCGTTGAAATTCATTGCTACCAAGGATGTCTAATAAGGCAAACTGATTCAAATACAAATGTTTTTTGTCCAGTTTAACAAACACCTTGTTGTCTTGTCCGGAATGATCCATGCCCCTGTCCAGGTAACTTTCCGAAAGAGATTCCCGTTTGTATTCCACTTCAATGGTTGATGTTGGGATGAAATCAAAATGCCTGCCCTCCGACTCAAGTTTTGTTCTTGGATCATCGGAGGAAATAAATCTAATGAGGGTTTTGAAATCTGCAGAAGGGCCTTTTTCAACAATATAGAAAATGGGCTTCGATTCATTCTGATAGATTTCTTTAGACATTGTGAAGTTGATGGGTTCCCTGCCTGAAACAGCTTGAAAGAGATGTGAAATATATCTTCCGCTCCCCAGCATGCTCACATTAACAACAGAAACATCTGTTCTGTACCCTTCCATCTCCTGGAGATATAAGAGCGGATAAGTATCGCTATCGCCATTCACAAGTAAGATCGCATTTTCATCGCATGAGGCCAATAGTCTTTTTGCCATATCCTTGTAGAAAGCATCATACAGCCCTGGCTTCAGTTCTTTGCTGGCTTCCTCCTGATTCTGGAAATAGAGCAGCGTCAGGTAGCTGTTCATTACCTCATTGGAATATACATTATAGATATCAGCCACAAAGGTTTCATAATCCGGATTTTGTTGCCAAAGTTGATAATAAGTATCGATCGCTTTGTGTTCATATTTCCTGTATTCAGCGAGCTGCTTTCCTGTGAGCGCATCCTGTCCGGTGGGAAGGGAAAATGCTTTTTCTTCTGAAAAAAAATCATCCTGTTTGCCCAGTAAGCCTTTCGCATAGCTGCAATAGGCCCTGGCCAGGGCGTTTAACAAAGAATCCGGCAGGGAAGATTCTTCCCCATATTCATTGATCACATCCTCATCCCATCCCGCGTATCCCCAATAGGGTGAGATACTGGTAAAATAATTGTTCCTCCACTCGTTGATGATTTTTGAATTATTTTCCGGATTTTGCCGGGGATTTGCAGCCGGGAAAGTGCTTGTATGATACTTCTTTGTTTTTCTCTCCCAGTACAACTCATCCTTCACCAATGAATGATCTGTTATATCAACGATCATGGCATGCCATCCATCCGGCTTTTTTGCCATATAAAACTGTTCAGGATACTGAATTTCATCGATGCTGTAATTTGATAGAAAGTTTGTCATCACATGCTTATACGCCGGATAATACGGCAATTCATTTAGCCTGGAGAGTGTGCTGCATGAAGAGGCGAGAAGGAAAGAAAGAATGGCTACCAGAAAAAATGGTTTTCGTGTTTTCATGATGAGGGTGATTTGGGAAAGAAAGTTACAAAAAAATTGAAGCATTGCAATATGTAACACTTTCAGTATGCCAGCCAGCATTGCAACACTTTGTTATTCAATATCCAGGACTAAAGCTCATATTATCGATATTATGAGCCACAAATTTCTTGTTCAATCCAGGTTTATGCTGCTGCTGAAAGAGAAGAAGCCGCAGGCCGGATATTCAAATTTTCAGTCTTTTGAATCTTGATTCTACAACATCAATATATTTCTCCTTCATTTCATCTGACAGGAAAGAATGCTCTATCTCTTTCATCCATCCCTCGCGTGACTGGAAGATATTCTCCACTATTGAGGTGATTACCTTATTATTCAATTCGCATCTTTCACCGCCAAAATACTCCGTAAGAATCTGTTTCGTAAGATTTCGCCTTTTCCCCTTAAGTGTCAGTGCTATCTCCTCAGATGCATTTTTCAGTTCAATTGTTGTATTCAGCAGATCATAACAGGGCGACAGTTCAATTTTTCCGTTTTGATTAATGATCGAAAAGTTTTTCAGATGCATATCTTCATTACCCGTGATAAAACAGAACAATACCAATTTCAGCAGCTTTACCTTTTCTATGGCCGGAAAAGTACAATGCGCATTGATCAGTCTGACGACTTTTTCCATGCTGTAGTCGTACTTGGTGTCCCTGCTTAATCCTGCCAGTTGGGCAAAATCTTCAACCGGGATCTTATCCTTCTGACCTTTTCTGTCAAATCTTTTGATGAAGTATGTTAATGAATCGTCTTTTGCCCGGATCATCCCGTGAAGCGGGACATCCAGTCCAACTGCCTTCGCTAATCGCATGGTCAGATCCTCATTTTCCGGCATCTGGGGATAAATATGGTGTTGAGGTTTCAGCAGGTATCTTCCATGCTGGTCTACAATTTCAAATTTCTGCTCTTTAATCTTTAATACAGCACTTAATTTAGGCTGAACACCTTGTACGGACATTTTTTTGCTGCGGTGAAAGGCTTCCTTTCTTTGTTCTTCTGCCGTAAATTCCAATCGTTTTAACTGGGAAAGACCAGGCGACAATAATTTCAGTCCTTTCTCACTGTAGAGGTTACCTCCGCATGGTTCGTATGTGATCGGACATCTGTTCATTCAACAATCTCCTTTATGGTGACAGCGCCAACTACGTCATCACCGACAGCCATTAATTGAGAGAACAGGTCATTCCTGTCAATTTTATTTAGTTTCAACAACCCTTCCAGTTGATTGCCTTCAGGAAGCAGCCCTTCAAAGAAAGGCGGAAATCCATGATAGGTATACCTCTTTTGGGTCGGCATCATGGTGCGCGATACCTCCGGGCCATCATACCCGTCATTGTATTCAAATGTATAGGAGGTCCCTTTCTGCTCTTCTGAAAGTATACCCGCTTTAATACCCTTTACAAACACTTTAGCTTTTCTCATTTCCAACATATTGATTACCGAGTAACGGACTTCTCAATTGAATTTCAATATTTAATACGTTCAGTATTTTCTTTAGCGTAAGGAATTTTACAGTCTCTTTACCTTTTTCGATATCGAATACAACAGTCTTGCCAACCCCTGCCAGTTCGGCCAATTGCAGCTGGGTAAGCTTTGCAGCCTTTCGATGCATCCTTATAACGGTTGCCAATTCCTTTAATTCAGACATATTTTTACTGTTATGGCGGTAAATATATACATTTTCAATTGAATTGCAATGCTTTATTAAGAAAAACGCCGCTTTAGCGGTAAATTACCATGTAAAGATCGGGATTTATATTGCAGACGATCGTAAATACTGCTATAGCGGTAAAAAAAATAACTTTGTTGTCGAGCCATTTCTCCCCGGAGGTGTGTGTGTCCGCTTTTCCCTGATTGCGCGTAATTCAGATTTCTACATTTCTAAAGGCATTTGACATTCGTTCCTGCTCCGAATTTGATATTCCAAAGTCTGTAACAATGGTTTTCAATAGGGTAGAGAAGTCATTATTAACATCTGTTAAGTTTTCTTCTGAAAAATTAAGATATGGCTGTGGATTAATTCTTTACTTTTGAATCAAAACCCGACAGATGAAAAAAATTCAACTGCTCATCATTGCCCTCCTGATGCTATCAGGTCATGGGGCAGCCCAGCATTATAATCTTTACGGACTGGAAATTTATAATCCCCATTTTAAAAATCCTGCCTTTACCGGTGCCGACAAACTGGTGCAGGTTGATTTTCTCAGACATAGTCACTGGTTCTATTCGGGGAACAAGACATTTATCATGACTACCCTTCCCGGGAGAAAAAGTTCTGCAGGTATTAACTTTGAAAACAATAGTATGTATATCAGTTACGGTTATGCCGGCCAGGACAGAGAAGAGAGTATGAAGTATTACAACATGGGAGCATCCTATAACCATACATTTGCGCTTTCTGAGGAACTAAAACTGCATGCCGGAGGAAGACTTAATTATGGGAAATTAAATTTTCTTCCGGCAGCGCAAATATCTGACAGTACGCTCCAATACGACGCACATTATTCAACAACGCTGGGCGTGGGCATGGATTATAGGAACTGGGAGTTGGGGCTGTCAGCTACCATTCCCCTGGTGAGTTACCGCTATTCCCTGGCTGACGACAATACCCTGGAGCGGGAGAAAAGAGACAGCAACCTGCAGAGCTTTTATTTTTTCGGCAGGTATGAGTCGCAAAGTGAACGAAGGGTTACTTTCGACCCGGTGTTTGGACTGGACTGCAGGGTGTCCTCATATGGGACAGAATGGTTTGGGTATGCCGGCGGGATCGTGCAGATTGTGGATGTGGTTGGACTTGGTATCACTGCAGGAAGCCTGGTTTCGGTGAGTGCCAATCTGAATATCCTCGACCGGGTGCAGCTGATGATGGGTATTTTCGGGGGAGAGAAGGTCTTCCAGGACGGTCCTGGATCGCTTGACTATCGCATTAATCCCGGAGATAAAAACTATTTCGTGCAAATCAGGATTAATTTGTAACAATGGGGTCACAAGGAACAATTTTAAATAGCCCTTGCAAGAACCGGAGCGCAGCGGAGCTCGACGAAGTCAAAACTTCATGTTTTTGCAAGGGGCTTGGAAACCGGGCTTGTGAGCTTCACAACTGCTCCAGCTATTCTGCGAACAGGGTCGGCCTGACTAAAACAGATCAATCCCGGCTCCCAATCCTGCTGCTTGTTGCCATGGTTCTCACCTCATGCTCCACCCTCGTCAGCGACGAATTCCCCGATTATGAGAAGGAACCGGTGCTGAACAGCATCATCATTGCCGGTCAGCCGCTGAAGGTGCACCTCTCCTTTGCAGAAAAAATTGACAGCACTTACCTTCGGGGGAACAGAGATGCGGCGGTATATTTCCGTTCAGGCGAAGCCGGAATGCAAGCCATGACAGGCAATGATTCCGGGCTCTACACTACAGGTTACATTCCCGGGCCCGGTGAAATTGTGGCGCTGAACGCCGTGGTGGACGGTTTCGGGGAGATTTCGGCCGTGGATACCATTCCTGCAGCGGTACAGGTAGCGATCACCGATCACACCCATCGCGCCAGGTACACGGAGGATGGATACGTGAGGGCAGGAATCACCATTCAATTTTCTGATGATCCCCGAACAGACGATTATTATGAACTGCTCATTAAACGCAGGAAGAGGGGACAGATATACGATCTTCATGCATTTAACGAACGGCTTGATATATTGCTGAATGAGGGAATTGATCCGTATTCGACAAGTTCACTGGTCTTCAGCGATGCGCTTTTTAAGGGTGCTGTTGTGGAAATGAGCGTTGATTTCAGTTCCACAAGGGGTGGCTCACACTGTTACAGTGCAGATTCATGCTATCAATTTTTTGAAGCGGATACCCTTTTTGCGGAGTTGCGCCATGTAAGCGAGGCCTACTACGGCTACAAGAAACAGTTTTATTTTTATGAGAAGACCCGAAACCTTGAGTTTGTTGAAGGTACAGCTACCACCATTTCTAATTTTTCAAATGTAAATAATGGCCGGGGGATCGTGGCGGCCTACGCCTGGTCCATCGATTCACTGCTGGTGCCGCGTGATTCAGTGTTGACAGGATCCAGCTATCCCTAACTTTTACAATATGTATAAACAGTTCATAATAGTGATTACATGTCTCTTTTTCGCACAGGGCCAGGTCTTTGCCCAGGTTAAAATCAGCGGCCTGGTGCGTGACAAAGGTTCGGGGGAGGTGCTCATCGGTGCCAGCGTGTTCGACCCGGTCTCCATGAATGGTACGGCCACGGATAACAACGGATACTTCAGCATGTCGTTGAAAAGGCCTGCCGATTCCCTGCTTGTGACCTACGTGGGGTATTCCACGTCTGTCATTCCGATGCATGAAATGCAGGATTCAATCCTCGATATCTTCCTCGAGCCCGGTGCATCCATCGATGAGGTTCGGGTAAGCGCGTTCAGGAAACAGACCTTTAACAGGTCGGAACTTACCAGCGAGCAGCTGCGCAATATCCCCTCGATTGGTGCGCAGCCCGATATTTTGAAAACCCTGCAGCTGCTCCCCGGTATTCAGTCACCCAACGAGGGGTCCAGCAACCTGCTTATCCGTGGAGGCGGCCCCGGTCAGAACCTGTTCCTGATCGACAATGTGCCCCTCTTTTATGTGAACCACCTGGGAGGATTTCTCTCGGTGTTTAATCCGGACGTGATCAATGATGTGACGGTGATGAAGGGGGGATTCCCGGCCAAACACGGGGGAAGGCTCTCTTCTGTTGTGGACATTACATTGCGCGAAGGAAGCAAGAAGAAGTTTAAGGGATCGGGGGGGATCGGGTTGCTGGGTGCCGACCTGACCATGGAAGGGCCGGTTGGTGAAAAGATCTCTTACCTG
>JAGYMF010000011.1 GCA_018400695.1 Bacteroidales bacterium
ATCCGGGAAAGGGTAAGCGATATGACAGGTGCCCATTATTCAATGAAGCAGATAGCTGAGATCACCGGGGGCAGCATCACTGGCGATTCACAGCACATGGTGAGGCATCTCGCAACTGACAGTCGTGCGTTGCCCGGAGTTGAGAACGTGATGTTCCTGGCCATCCGGGGAGACCATCACGACGGGAATGATTACATCGGAGCGGTTTATGCCCGTGGGGTGCGGTGTTTTCTGACCGACAGGGTGTATTCCGGAACTGCCGGAATGGAAGGAGCATCGTTCTGCATCGTTGAAGATACAATGAAGGCATTGCACTGTCTGGCCGGCGAGCATCGCAGCACTTTCCCGGGAACCCTCCTTGCCATTACCGGAAGCAACGGAAAGACCATCATTAAGGAGTGGATTTATCAGTTGCTGCAGCATGAGGCCAGCGTTATCAGGAGTCCACGAAGCTATAATTCACAACTTGGAGTACCACTGTCTCTCTGGCAGTTGTCAGCCGCTTACGATGTGGCAGTGATAGAGGCAGGCATCTCTTTGCCTGGTGAAATGGAGAAGCTGGAGCAGATCATTGCACCTGGTACAGGACTGCTGACCAATATCGGGACTGCCCACAGTGAGAATTTTACCTCCGACAGCCATAAACTCCGTGAAAAACTGCACCTGTTCCGTCATTGTAAGAAACTCATCTACCGTTCAGATCTCCGCGTAGATGGCCGGCCGGTGGAAAATTTTCTCCACGAACTTAGTGCGGAGAAGGTCTCCTGGTCCCTGGGAGGGAAGGCCCGGTACTCTTTTTCCCTGTCTGATACAGCTGTTGGCGGCAAGGACCTTTTGATGGAGCACAATGAACACCAGTTCGTTTTTAAGTTGCCATTTATTGATGATGCTTCGGTAGAAAATATCATCCATGCAATCGTGTTTTTGTCGGAATATGGTATGCCATATCAGCGTACCGGTAGACTTTTGTGCAGACTGGAGCCGGTGGAGATGCGTCTGGAGACACTCAAGGGAATCCATGGCAGCACCCTGGTGAACGACGTGTATAATTCTGACCTGGCCGGGTTGCGCGTAGCACTTGATGTGTTAATGCAGCAGGTCAGGCATCCTGACAAGATGGTGATTCTCTCTGATGTTTTTCAGAGTGGAATGAATGATGAAGCACTCTATGCGGAGGTGGCAGCATTGCTGGATTTCAAAGGAGTCGGAAAGATCATTGGGATCGGCACGGGGATCTCGGGGCAAAAGGCACTGTTCCCTTCAGGTGCACAGTTTTTTCCTGATACAGAGACCTTTTTGAAGGCATTTGATACACGGGAGATTGAAAATTTTGCTGTACTGATCAAGGGTGCACGGAAATTTCATTTCGAGCAGATCACCCGGAAACTGCAACTGCAGGTACACAAAACGGTGCTGGAGATCAATATCAATGAGATGATCCGTAATCTTAACTATTTTCGTTCGTTGCTGCAGCCATCCACGAAGATCATGGTAATGGTAAAGGCGCTCTCCTATGGTGCTGGTGGACATGAGATCGCAGAGTTCCTTCAGCATGAGCAGATCGACTACCTGGCTGTGGCTTTCCCGGATGAAGGCATTCGTCTCCGGCGGTCGGGAGTACAGTTGCCGGTAATGGTGATGAATACGGATACCGGTGATTACAGGAAACTGATCGAACACAACCTTGAACCGGAGATCTTCAGCAGGGAGGGACTTGTCCGTTTCATCAGCGAATGCAGGTATCTGGGTTTGTCAGGTCAGCCGGTACACATCAAACTGGATACCGGGATGCACCGCCTGGGGTTTGAGAAAGGAGACATGGAGTGGTTAGCACAACAACTTATCGCAGGGGAGGTGAAGGTAAAAAGTTTGTTTACCCACCTGGCAGGGAGCGACGATCCGGGGCTGGACAGTTTTACCCGGGAGCAGGTGGAGGAGTTCAGGGAGATGGCCGCAAAGATAAAAAAGGTGACTGGCAAACAACCGGTGATGCATGTATTAAACTCTTCAGGTATTGAGCGTTTTCCTGAATTTCAGATGGATATGGTAAGGATCGGGATCGGGCTGTATGGCCAGGGTGTTAAAAGGGAGCTCGAACCTGTAAGTACCTTCAAGACCGTTATCTCGCAGATCCGGGAGGTGGAGCCGGGAGAATCGGTTGGTTATGGACGGAGCGGAAAGGTAACACAACGTTCAATGATTGCCACTATCCCGGTGGGTTATGCCGACGGCATCAGCAGGCATCTTGGAAATGGCCGTTATTCCTTCTATCTGAATGAGAACTATGTTCCTACGATCGGTAATATCTGCATGGATATGACCATGCTGGATATCACTGGCATTGAAGCAGCCATCGGTGACCAGGTGGAGCTAATTGGTAGAAATTGTCCGGTGACCCGCATGGCTGATCAGCTTAATACCATTGTTTATGAAATATTAACCAGCATTCCCGAACGGGTGAAGCGGGTATATATAAGAGAATAGATGAATGTAAGAATTTCAGTTGTTGTCATTACCTATAATGAAGAGAAGAACCTGGGCAGGTGCCTGGAGTCGGTAAAAAACATTGCTGACGAAATTGTTGTTGTCGACTCCTATTCGACCGACCGGACCAGGGAGATCAGCCTGGAACACGGTGCGCGGTTCATTCAACACACCTTTCACAGCCATATTGATCAGAAGAACTGGGCCATTACCCAGGCACGTTATCCGCACATCCTCTCCCTGGATGCCGACGAAGCCCTGTCGGAGAAACTTGAGCAGTCGATCGTACAGGTCAAGGCTGACTGGCAGTATGATGGTTATTATTTCAACCGGATGACCAATTATTGCGGGCAGTGGATCCGTCATACTACCTGGTATCCCTCCAGGAAACTGCGGTTATGGGATTCCCGGAAAGGACACTGGGGCGGGATCAACCCCCACGACAAGTTTATCCTTAATGCCGGATCATCCAGTAAGCACCTCAGGGGTGATATTCTTCATTATTCGTATTATGCCATTCATGAACATTTTGAACAGATTGAAAAATTTTCCACCATCTCTGCGAAATCACTTTTCATGATGGGGGTGAAAGCCGGACTGGTTAAGACTGTATTACATTCTGCCTGGCGGTTTATGAACGATTATTTCTTCAGGCTGGGAATCCTCGACGGACGGGCAGGATTTCTTATCAGCAGGCTGGGAGCCAAAGGAGTGTGGATGAAGTACAGGAAACTGCACCACCTCTGGCAGGCTGTGCCACCAGGCGATAATAATGTGGGATAACATTTTCTGCTGAACGCGCGATTCACTGTTTACCAGGCGCAGATGTCTTCCTGTCTGATTCCAGCCACTCCTCGTAGCTGAGTTTCCATCGGTTATGACTCCACAGCCAGTATGCAGGCTCTTCCATGATTAGTTTTTCAAGTATCCGGGTATGCTTTTCTGTGATCTCATTGGGTGCTGTGGAGGTGGAGGTGTCGGTGACAAGTTCAAAACCGGCAGTGTATACTCCACGGTGGGTTTTTCGGATTTTCATAAAGAGAACGACGGCATCGATTTTTCTTGCAATTTTTTCAGTGCCGGTAAACACCGCAGTATGCTGGTTCATGAACATGGTCCAGTAGCGAATCCGTTTTCTTCCCGGACGCTGATCGCCCACCATCCCGGTGAGGGTTGGAATTCCACGCTGCCGGTAATCAAACAGTACCCTGGCAATGGTATCCATGGGTACAACATGGGCCCCGAACCGCGATCTGGCTTTCAGATAGAGTTGATCAAAATATTTGTTATGCAGTGGTTTATAGACTCCCACGATCTTGTAATCGAAGGTGTAGGAGAACGGAGCTCCCCATTCCCAGTTGTTATAGTGACCGGTGATAACGATGATATTGCGTTGCAGGTTGAAATACCGATGGAGCAGTTCTGTATCAGCAAACCTGAACATATGTTCGAGTCTTTTCCGGGGATAGAAAGGAATCACCGCATTCTCTACGATCAGATCGGCCAGGTGGCGGTAAAATTTATTTCGTATGGCTGCAATCTCTTTGTCGGTATGATCCGGGAAGGCGTTTTTAAGGTTCAGTGTGATGGTGTTTCTTCGGTAGCGAACCAGGTGCCTTAGAACAAACGACAGCAGGTCAGCTGTGAGGTATAGCATGAATGGGGGCAACAACGCGAGCAGGCGCATGCCGGCAGTACTGATGGTAAACAGAAAATATTTCATGCCAGCAATTCTTTTCAGTGGCAGGGATGACAATTAACCCAGGTCACTGATTCGCTCCAGTTTCTGCAGATCCAGGATCTTGATCTTTCGTCCGTCAATGGCAATAACCCCTTCCTGGGCGAATGATGAGAGGGTTCGTATGGCATTTGAAGTGGTCATGTTGGAAAGGTTGGCCACATCTTCCCTTGAGAGGTATATCTTTATGGTTTTACTGTCATCTTCGTATCCGTAGGTATCTTTCAGGAAGATCAGCGATTCGGCCAGTCTGCCGCGGATATGTTTTTGTGTAAGGGTAACGGTTCTGTGATTTGAAAAACCCAGCTCCGAGGCAAAGGATTTTACAATACTGATGGCCAGTTCCGGGTTGCTGCGCATTACCCTGTACAGGCTGTCCTTATCGATAATGCAAGCAACGGAATCTTCGATGGCTACACCAGTGGCTGTGTGATTCTCTTCGGCAAACAGCGCCCTGTAACCAATAAATCCAACGGGCTTTGCCATTCGTACGATCTGCTCTCGTCCGCCGACCCCTTCTTTAAAGATCTTTACCTTTCCCTCCGAGAGACACATCAGGCCAATTGGTTTATCTCCCTCCTTGAAAATGATCTCTCCCTTTTTAAAAAAAGCACAGGTATAATTTTGCTTCAAATACTCCTTCTCTTTAGGAGTCAGCACAGTAAAAACTGATTTTGGATTATCAATGCAATTATCTGCATTGTAATTCTTCTCCTGCATATCCTGACAATTGTTTATGTGTTGAGAAACACGATAAAAATAGCTAATTTTTATCTATTCTTTCTACAAAAGGCAAAGTAAATAGTTTTTTTAGTATCTGCCAACAATCGGGATCCTTCTGCCTACACCGAAGGCTTTTGATGAGATTCTGAGAATGGGAGGGGTCTGGTAACGTTTGTATTCACTTGTATTCACCATCCTGATAACCTGTTCAGTCAATTTACGGTCAAATCCCTCTTCCGCAATCTGTTCTGCAGAATACCGTTTTTCGATATACAGTTCCAGTATTGCATCCAGCACATCATAACCCGGCAGTGAGTCAGCGTCCTTCTGCCCGGGTCTGAGCTCTGCCGATGGGGGCTTGGTGATGATGTTTTCCGGAATGATTTCCTGGTGACGGTTAATATATTTTGCCAGTGCATAGACATCTACCTTGTACACATCACCGAGCACTGATAATCCACCGGCCATATCACCGTAGAGCGTACCGTAGCCTACAGCTGTTTCGCTTTTGTTGCTTGTATTGAGCAGGATATGTCCGTGCTTGTTTGAGAGTGCCATCAGGAGGGTTGCCCGGATTCTTGACTGGATGTTTTCCTCTGAGACATCTTCGGGTCTGTTGCCAAAAACGGGTTTAAGTACCTCCCGGTAAAGGTCGAAGAGTTCGCGGATGGAGAGGATGTCATAGCGCACACCCAGGGTCTTTGCCATCTGTTCTGAATCAGCAACACTATGATCGGAGGAGTATTGTGAAGGCATCATCAGGATATGCAGGTTTTCACTGCCCAGTGCCTGTGTGGCGATGGCCAGTGTAACGGCCGAATCGATCCCGCCCGACATTCCGAGGGTGGCTTTTGTGAAACCTGATTTCTGGAAATAGTCCCGCACCCCGAGTGCCAGTCCGTCGTTCATCAATGCAATCCGGTCATAGCTGATCTCTGCTGTTCCCGGGGTACTGCGCTTCACGTCATCAAGATCGGCAATAAACAGATCTTCGTTAAAAAGGGAGAGCTGTTGGTACACAGTCCCGTTCGGAGAGGCGATCAGGGAACCGCCTTCGAAGATCAGCTCCGTGTTGGCACCTACCTGGTTGACCATGAATACCGGTACCTGGTGCTTTTTGGCTTTGTTGGTGAAGATATGCTGTTTGATACCCATTCGGCTTGCAGCAAAAGGGGAAGCCGCGATATTGATTACGAAGTCAGGTCCGGATTTCATCAGTTCTTCCAGTGGATGCCTGGTATAGAGTCTTTCCCTGGAGAACCTGTTCTCCACAGGTTGATCATCCCACAGGTCTTCGCAGATTGTCACAGCGATCTTTTTACCTTTATATTCCAGGATGCTGAACTCCCTGTTGGGCTCGAAATACCTGTATTCATCGAAGATGTCGTATGTAGGAAGAAGTGATTTTCTGAATGATTGTTCAATTTTCCCATTCAGCAGGAAGTATGCACTGTTATACAATAACTTCCCCTCGGCTTTTTCGTTGTATTCCGGTCCTCCGATAACCACACCGGTATCAGCCGGCAGCTCTTTGGCGAGCTGACTGATGGAGCGGATACAGGAATCGACGAAAAATCCGCTCTCCAGGAGATCGAGTGGGGGGTACCCACAGATAGCCAGTTCAGAGAAGATCACCAGGTCAGCCCCCCCTGCTTTAGCGCGTTGCACATGGTGGAGGATCAACGACCTGTTTCCGTTGAAATCCCCGACGATAAAGTTAAGTTGTGCAAGAGCGATTTTCATGGTGTCTTCAGGTTAGAATATGATACCCAGGTGCAACCCTGCGCTTCGGATATTGTTATTGGCAAAATCATTTTTCGTGACATCATTGAACCCGGAGGTCCACTTGAAACCAGCCACAATGGCTGTGTTCCCGGCCAGCCTGTATTCAATACCCCCTGAAACGAAATAGTTCAGGTTGAATACATTGATTTCGGGTTTGATGGTTTCGCGATGTACATCCAATGCATCTGACGAGGTTACCGCCTTGATGTTGTATTGAGGAAGAAGTCCTGTGTGAAAATAGAGGGTTGTGTACCCCATCTCAGTGGTTTTTAGCTTAAGGCCGAGAGGAAGGCCCAGATACTGAAGGTTGTGTTTCATTGTTGTGCCGGCCGGAACCTCCAGGTAAAGCGGCGTATCGTTCTGCTGAAAAAGAAGTGTGTCGCCATAGGTCAGCTTGCCACCCAGGTTATTCATCTCAATTCCTAGGGTGAAGGCGTAATTCTCCGTGAAAAACATGTCGAACCGGAGTCCTGAATTCAGGTGAATGACCGATCCTTCGTTGACTACGCTGCCTTCATCCGATGTAATCCAGGCGACCTGGGGTTCAGTGTAGACGCCGATTTCAAGCCCCTGTGCATGGATGTTTCCGAGGAGCAGAAAAAGTGCCAGCATGCATACGATTTTTCTCATAGCGGTAGTTTATAAGATGAAGCCAATGATTTTGTTACTTTTGCACATCCCGACAAAGTTAAAAACTTAGTGATTATGATTAAGGCTTTTCAGTTGTTCATTATTAACCTGTTGTTGTTAGTAACATTGGCAGCCTGTAACAGCGATCCGCTGGATGTGGATGTTTCTGACATGACACTGGAAGTGGAGCTGCAGCGGTTTGATCGCGAGCTGTTCATGATGGATTTTGATACTGTCGATGATGCTGTTGCAAAGTTCTACGTTGCCTATGGCGATTTTTTCGATGTTTTTAACGTGCATGTGATCAATATTGGTGCAGCTTCTCAGCGGTATTACAACGCCTACCTCTCCATGTTTGTAAATGATCCCGGAAACCGGGAGGTTTATGATTATACGCAGGAGGTCTTTACGGAGGATGTTACAGCGGCAATCGGGGAGGATCTTACGGAGGGGTTCAGGAGGTATATGTACCATTTTCCCGAAGATTCCGTTCCCGGGGTAATTGGGTATGTGAGCCGGTTTAATCATAAGCTCTTTACCGTTGAGGATCAGATCGGTGTTGGGCTGGATCAGTATTTGGGCAAGGATTGTGCGTTTTACGATATGCTGGGCACACCGGAATACATGCAGTTCAATATGTATCCGGAAAAGATCCCTTCAGATGTGTTTCATGTATGGGCAACGGCGAAGTTTCCGTATAATGATTCTGTCGATAATGTGCTGAATCGCATGATCCATGGTGGATTGATGTACTATTTTACCGATGCCATGCTGCCGGGGACAGCCGATAGCCTGAAGATTGGTTTTTCTCCGGGGGAGATGACTTTCTGCCGCAACAATGAGGCTCAGATGTGGACCTACCTGGTTGAGCATAAGCTGTTGTTTTCCTCCGATCCGCTGGTGATCCGTAAGTTGATTGATGAAGCACCGACAACCCACTATTTCCCTTCCGAATCACCAGGACGCGCGGCTGTATGGATGGGCTGGCAGATTGTTCGTGAGTATGCCCGCCGCAATCCCGGCCTCTCCCTGGCGGAGATCATGACCACCACCGATTACCAGGCAATCCTGCGGGGATCACGGTATAGTCCGTGAGTCAAAAAAAAAGGCCGACCGGATAGGTCGACCTTATATAAGCCCTTGGTCCGTTCAAATTATTCCGGATGAATCGCTTCTACCGGGCAGACATCGGCGCATGCGCCGCAATCGGTGCACAGTTCGGGATCGATTACATAGATATCTCCTTCGCTGATCGCTTCAACGGGGCACTCATCGATACAACTACCACAGGCAGTGCAGTCGTCAGTTATAACATAAGCCATTTCAGTATAATTTTAAGTAAGAAATTAGGACAAAAGTAATTTCATTTTCACGAATTATACCAAAGCTGATCAGATAATTTATTATTTAGAAAAAGTTTAAATAGCGGATGCTGCAGGGGTATTTTCTTTTTCTTGAAGCAGTTTAATTGTGAGCCATGTCATTAGTGACATCCCTGTTTCGAGGGCTTGTTCATCTGCCTTGAAATTCCCGGTATGCAGTGCGAAGGTTTCTTCCGATCCCGGTGTTTTGATTCCCAGCCTGTACAGCATGGCCGGATAGGCATTGGAAAACCACGCAAAATCTTCCGCGGTCATCCGGATGTCCATATCAAGTACCTTGTCGTTTCCCAGCAGTTCGGATGCAATATTCATGGACTGCTGTGTCAGTTCCGGATCATTGGTCAGCGCCGGATAGCCGCTTCTGATCTCCAGTTCAATGCTTCCGCCCATCCCTTCTGCGATCCCTCCGGCGACCTTTCCAATCAGCTTGTGGGCCTCTTTTCTCCACACTTCGTTCATGGTCCGGAATGTGCCATCAAGCTTTACAGTATCCGGAATGACATTCATGGCTCCATTGGCAATGACTTTGCCAAAGGAGAGTACGGTAGGGACGTCCCCGGGTGCCCGGCGGTGAATCTCCTGCTGAAGGGAGATCAGGATGTGGGAAGCCATGAGCACCGGGTCGTGGATGTTTTCCGGAAGCGCGGCATGACCGCCTTTGCCTTTCACCGTTATATAGATTTCATCGCTGGAGGCCATATACGTGCCGGGACGGAATCCAACTGTTCCTGCCTCCATTTCGGGGAGGACATGCTGGGCGATGATCATATCGGGCCTGACCGTATCGAACAGTCCCTCCTCCATCATGAGTTTTGCACCGCCCGGGAGTTTTTCTTCTCCCGGCTGAAAGATGAAAAGCACTGTGCCGTTGATCTCTTCCTGCATCTCTTTCAGTATGCGGATCACACCCAACATACTGGCCATGTGGATATCATGTCCGCATGCATGCATAATCCCCGGGTTTACAGAGGCAAAGTCCAGATTTGTCTGTTCTGTAATAGGGAGGGCATCCATATCGGTTCTGAGTGCGATTACTGGACCTTCCTTTCGTGGTCCTTTGATGGATGCCAGGATGCCGGTCTTCACGAAAGGGAAGGTATATGATACATTCCACCGGTCGAGCAGGTCCCTGATATAGGCAGAAGTGTTTTCTTCACCGAAGGACAGCTCGGGGTGTTGATGGAGGTGCCGGCGTATGGTGATAATCTCTTGCAGGAACTGTCCTGCGTGTTTTCTGATTTGTTTTTTGATGTCTGTCATGATCAAAAATCCAGGCTTAATGATAAATAAAAGAACCGCGGTTGTATTTCCTGGTTCTCCACACCCCAGGCCCAGTCGAGTCTGATAAAGTAGCCGAACAGCTGTGCCCTCGCCCCGACACCAATTCCACCCACAATGGGAGAGCGGTTGGAGTTGATGGTAACTACCACAGGAGTTCCGGGTTCGGGATCACTGGGAATGGTTTCGGTATCCCACGCATTATCGGCATTGAAGGGGTGAAGCCCGGTCCAGGCAGAACCGATGTCCCCAAACCCTACCACCTGGAAGTTATTGAAGAAGGATGAACTGAGTGGATGGTTGGCGAAGTACCTGAAGATGGGCCAGCGTATTTCGGAGTTGATCAGGGCAAAGTTGCTGCCATTCCTTATGTTCTGTGAGAAGCCCCTGAGGTTCGTTGCAATGGCCTGGTAGGAGTAGTTCCTGGAATAGTCGATATCCACCGACTGGTCGAATGTCGGTGTTCGGAACTGGAACAGGTTGGTCCAGTTATCAACGCCCCCGAGATAATAGATCAGCGGACTGCGGCCGAAGGAGCCACTGGCTGCAAACCTGTTGGCCCAGATCAGTGATCTGTGGACCCTGATGTAATGTCTGAAATCGATGCCAGCGACATAGAGATCGGATTCGGTAGTGTTGACCTGTTTGTAGGCTTCACCAAAGACCTTGAAGCGTGTTCCCTCATTAAGGTTGATGCCCAGTCTTTTGATATTGTCAAAAATCAGTTCCAGTTTCAGGCCTCCCCATACTTTTAAAATACTCTCTTCGGCAAGATTGGCGATATCTGTAGACAGGAAGATGGAATTATCGTGCCTGAAGGAGGCCGTTCCCTTGAGTGCCAGTACCTGGTTGAAAGGGTATTTGACTGAGCCCAGCACTTCATGTGTAAATGTTTTGGTAAGGGCGTTCTGGTATTGGTTGTTCAGGGCCTGGCGGTGGAAGATCACCTGTTGATCGAGCCTTTTGCTGAGGTTCTCAAAGCTGAGAAGGTATTCATTGCTGTTAAAATCAGAGGAGAACCGGACTCCGCCCACCAGCCTGTAATCTTCAAAAAGATCGTTGGCACCTACTTTGAAGAGCATGTTAAAACCAGGGTTGAAATAGAAGGCACTCCCGGTAAAAGGCTGGTAGGAAGCGTTCAGGAAACTGAAGTCGATCTGGTTGACCAGTTCATCGGGGTAGAAAGTCGTCCGATAATCTATATAGACATTCTCCTTTTCCAATTCGGTGTCGAGCACCAGCGAGATTCCCCGGTCGCGCAGTTGTTCGTTATAATACTTGACCTTTTCCTGTTCGAATACATAATTGTTGATGTTGATTATGAATTCCTGCAGTTCGATCGTATCATTGTCAATGACCAGCCTGTTATCGGCCACATCATCGAGTGTTATTACTTTCTGTTCAACATGATGTAATGAGTCCTCCTGCAGCCGCCGCTCTACGTACCGGTCGCGGTATTCAGTGGGTTCAAGGTTGTCTCCATATCGCTTTGACAGGTCGATCTGTGTACTGTAAAGGTTGAAGTTGCCGTCGTTATAGATGACCCTGCTGACATCGTTTGTTGCTGTATTCAGATCTGCATCAATAATATTTCTGTTATAGTCAGTAATGGGATAACTCCTGGCGAAATACCGGTAATGGATTGTTGTATCAATAAAGGCTATTGCACTGTCGTATGAAGCAAAATACTGGTTGTAGATGCCATTCTTGTCGCTCAGGTAGATAAACCTGTCATTGCCCAGGTATTCAGGTTTCATATGGTTGATATAGTTCCCTTCCGATATTTTTCTCAGCATCCTGTCTTTCGTTTTATAGTTATAGATATAGATGGAAGATGCTGTTGTGGTGTTGTAAGGAGGTTCATTCCCCTGGGTATAAAGGGTGTCGTATCTCCTGTTGGATGTGAATGCGATATGGTCCATGTTGTTGATGAACCGCGGATGAAAATCGTCTGGCAGGTCGTTGGTAACCCGTTCGCTGGTCGACGAGGCCAGGTCGTAAACAAAAATATCTGTCTGACCGTTGATCACTGCCGAGAAGACGATCTTTCTGCGGTCGGGCGAAAAATCCATATCCAGCACTTTTTCAAAAAAGAAGAGCGTTCGGGTTGTCAGCGCTTCACTGTTGATATTGTAGAAGTTGATAAGCAGGATTCCCTTTTCTTCGGTAATGAATCCGAGAATCTCGCCCGATGGGTGCCAGGCAGTAACGGGAATGGAATAGTCTGTGGCCTGATCCAGTTTTTGTCCGCGCCGGAAGATCTTTTTTTTCTCCCCTGTTTCAATGTCGTGGATCCATATTTTATACTTTCCCTCCTGGTTGGTAACATAGGATAGCCGCTTTCCTTCGGGACTGATCTTCGGTCGCAGGATTCGCATATCTTTCTTTGGTTTCATTACCCTCTCCTGTTCATCCGGCATTTCGCCTTTCTCGTCGGCGCTCATATACATGCCCAGGTAATAGGCTGACCAATCGGCCGATATCTCTTTCAGTTTTTGTCCCAGTACATACAGAAACCCGTCCTCGGCACTTTTATTTACTTTGGTCAGGTAGAGGATATTGGGGATGATTGCTGCGCCATAGAGGTCGGCAATATACTTCCAGAGCGAGTGTCCTGCAAAAATGGCATCATCATCAGTGAGTGTTACCAGCCTGTCATATTTACCGGAGTTAATGCCGTCTTTCACCCGGTTTTCTATTTCATAATCCCAGGGGTTGGAGACAAAAGAGATCAGTCCCTTTACGTACCAGTCGGGCAGGCTGATGGTGGTGGTATTGGCTACATTGGTAAGCATGTTGTTGCCGAACATGAGTTCATTGATGAGTACCTCGGCGATGGCGGCCCTGATCTGTCGCTCAAATTCCACATGGTCGCCTTCGAAATAGAGGGCTACCTTGTTCTGGATGATCTGGGTGGTTCCACCGGTATTGTATTCCTCATCGGCTGCTGAAAGTCCGATATTGCTCTGCCTGAAATCGGACATTTTGTTGTAGCAGATGAAGATCAGCCGTTGTTCGATATCGTAATCGAAGAACCTTTCGATCAGCGGCAGTTCCTTTTCGACAAAATCTGCCACATACAGCGAGAGATCGGTCCCCTCTTCGTATGAATAGACATCGAACCGCTCGAACCTGTAAAACTTCCAGTAATTGTCATTGTATTGCACCCTGTTCTTTCCAAAGGTCATCTGCATGCCGTTATAGAACTGGGCATCTGCACGGATCGTACCCAACACAGCAAAAAGAAGGACAAGGATATATGTGATCTGTTTGTCAGCGCTCACCTTAAAATCTCTAAAAGGGTTAAAATTAAACATTATTCATGACAATGAGGTTCATGCTGTTGGTCTGATTTTTGAAAGAAAAAAAGAAAAACGTTTGAATGCAACCTTTTGCTCATTTTAAACGTTAATTTTGTGTGGTTTTGGGTTGTTTGTACTAATTTTTGCAATCATCAGGCCGAAACCACTGTTTTTGAAGACATGTTTTTTCATGTGAGGAAACATGTGCTATGTAGATTGAACGATAGTTTAAAAAATTTTATGCTAGTTATTTAATTAAATGGATTTATACAGATGACAAAAGTATTTACAGGATTGTTGATCATGGCTATGGCCGTTACAGGTTATAGTCAGTCAAAAGGCCCTCACCTCGCATTTGATGAGGAGGTGCATGATTTCGGAACGATCAGGGAAGAGGCCGGCAAAGTCACCACTAAATTCGAATTTGTTAATACAGGCAGTGCTCCCCTGCTCATACAGAATGTGCGGGCGACCTGCGGTTGTACAGCGCCGGAGTGGACCCGGCAGCCTGTCCCGCCGGGAGGAAAGGGATTTGTAGCCGCCACCTACAACCCGGCCGGCCGGCCCAACGCTTTTTCCAAGTATCTTTATGTGGATGCCAATACTGACCAGGGGTCGTTAAGGCTGACCATCAAGGGGGTGGTGACACCGAAACCGAGGTCCATTGAGGATGATTACAGGTATGAGATGAGCGGTTTGCGCCTGAAGGCGAACCACCTGGCTTTTGGAAATGTGAATCACACAGACAAGAAAGATTACAGCCTTGATATCATCAACAATTCCGATGCGCCGCTTAACCTGGGTGTTCAGCGTCTGCCGGGTCACATGACGTTAGAATTTGTTCCCGCGGTACTTAAACCCGGAGAGAAAGGGTTGGTGAAGGCGACTTATAACGCCTCGGTGAAGAATGACTGGGGAATGGTGATTGACCGTGTCAATGTAACTGTTAACGGTAAATATGAGAGGGGGCACAGCCTCGTTGTTTCAGCCAATATCGTGGAGGATTTTTCCGCACTTACGCCACAGCAGTTGGCAAATGCTCCACAGGTACAAGTGGATGCCCCGGAGGTTAATTTTGGGACGCTGCAGCAGAATGAGAAGTTCGAGCACAATTTTGTGCTGACCAACAGCGGCGGTTCAACCCTTTACATCAGGAAGATCAAGGCTTCCTGCGGATGCACCGCCGTTCAGCCGGAGAAAAAAGAGATCGAACCAGGTGAGAGTGTGAAGATCAAGACGGTCTTTAATTCTGCCGGAAAGCGCGGAAACCAGAATAAGAATGTGACGGTCATTACCAATGACCCCAAGCGCAGCAGCCTGATCCTGAGGGTTAAAGGGGAAGTGGTTACAGGCTGAGCCGCATTCATATAATTGTTTTTATGCCTGCTCTGACGTGGTGATGAGCAGGCTTTTTTTATGGTTCTGGCGGATAGACGGATTTTGTGTAAATTTGTTCTGCCGGAGGCACGATGCCAGATTACTCCACTAAATTCAGGAAGCATATGAGCAAATACGAATTCTTCAACAGGGATATCAGCTGGCTCTCTTTCAACTACAGGGTTTTGGAGGAGGCAATGGACAGGTCACTGCCACTTTATGAACGGATCAAGTTCCTGGCGATCTATTCCAACAACATGGAGGAGTTTTATTCGGTTCGCGTAAGCTATTACAAGCATATGTTGCGGCAGGAGGTGCGTTTTCCTGAACAGATCAGCCGTGTGCAACCCGCGAAGGTGATCCATGAAATCAATGAGATCGTGACGGAACAGCAGGTGGTCTTTCATAAGATCTACGAAAAGGAGATCGTTCCTGAGCTGGAGAAGAACAATATTTATATTGTAGGTCCGAAGGACAAGCTGACAGCATCCGAACAGAGGGATGTCAGGGAACTCTTTTTTATTGAAGTACTGACGCAGATTCAGCCTGTACTGCTCCTCAAGCACCGGGTAAGGCCATTTCTGCAGACGGGCAATGTATATCTTGCTCTTGAGATGGTGATACGGGACCGGTTTGACAAAAAGACCGGGAAACGGCGAGATCAGTATGGCATTATCAAGGTGCCGCTGGACCGGAACCTTCCGCGGTTTGTAGAGATTCCGGGTGACGGAAAAAAGCATAAGATCATTTTTCTTGAGGACCTGATCATGCGCCATGCTGATGCGATTTTCCCGGGTTATATCGTGAATAATTATTACTCAATCAAGCTTACGCGTGATGCCGACCTGGAGTATGATGATTACGAGGGGGAGGATCTGATCGACGTGATTGAGGATCTGAGAAAGCACAGGTCACTGGGTAAGCCCAACCGGTTTCAGTACGACCGGAAGATTCCCGGACGTATGCTGGATTACCTGAAGGATTCATTTTACCTCGACGAAGATATTCTTGTTAAGGGCGGGAGCCGGCATAATTTCAGGGATTTTTTCACCTTTCCCAACCCTTTGCGTCCAGCGCTTGAGATCGAGAAGTGGCCGCCGCTGCCGATCCCGGTCATTGAGGACCATAAAGGCACGATGGCAACGTTGATCAAGGAGCAGGACCTGTTGCTAAGTGTTCCCTACCAACGATACGATTACCTGATCGATTTTCTCAGCGAGGCGTCGAAGGATCCTTCGGTACTGGAGATCAAGACGACGCAGTACCGGGTGGCCGAAAACTCAACAGTAATCAAGGCATTGATCAATGCAGCGGAGAATGGCAAGAAGGTGACGGTTTTTGTTGAGCTGAAGGCACGGTTCGATGAGGAGGCGAACCTGGAATGGGCACATGAGATGAACAAGGCCGGAGTGAGAATTCTGTACAGTATTCCTAAATTAAAGGTACATGCCAAGCTGGCCCTCGTCATCCGTGAAGAGGAAAGTGAGGTGGGCGACCAGGTGTATCTCGGTACGGGAAATTTCAATGAGAAAACAGCGAGGCTCTATGGCGACCATGGTCTGTTTACTTCCCATATTGGCATAGTAAACGAGGTTAAAGAGCTGTATCGTTACCTGGAGAACCAGGAGCATGCGTGCAAATTTGAGCATATACTGGTGCCCGGGTTCAATATGGTCGAACATTTTACTTGGTTGATCAGGCAGGAGGTTAAGCATGTCAAAAAGGGAAAAGAGGGGTATATTCTTTTAAAAATGAATGGTTTGCAGGATATCCCACTGGTGGAGGAGCTTTACCGGGCCAGTGAGGCCGGGGTACAGATCGATATTATTGTTCGCGGTATTTGCATCCTTAAGCCTGGTCAGCCCTACAGCCGGAACATCCGGTTGATCCGGATCGTAGACCGCTTCCTCGAGCATGCGCGCATTTTTGTATTCCATAACAACGGTAAGTCAAAAGTCTACATGGGATCGTCCGACTGGATGAAGCGAAATCTGTACCGGAGGATCGAATGTGTATTTCCTATTTATGAGCAGGAATTAAAGGAGGAGATACTGGACATCCTGAACATCCAGCTTTCAGATAATGTGAAAGCTGGTCTGATCGATGAAAATCTGCAAAATGTGCGCATCCGCAATGACAGGGCTGACCTGCGGTCACAGCAGGCTACCTACCAATACTTCAAGGAGAAATATACCAGGTAATTCGTGGTACACGGAACCAGCCGGCCCGGGGAGGTTTCATTGAACCTTTGTCACAGCTCAGCTTCCCAGCAGTTCGGTCAGCTTCTCTCTAAGCTCTTCCTTGGAGAGGTTTTTTGCAATAATGGTTCCGTCGGCATCCAGCAATACAGTATGGGGGATGGACGAAACAGCATATTTTTTTGCAGCTTCCGACTGCCAGTACTGAAGGTCAGACATATGGTGCCAGGTGAGGCCGTCATCTTCAATAGCCTTCAGCCAATCTTCTTTCGTCCTGTCGAGCGATACACCAACGATATCAAATCCTTTGTCGCTGAATTCATTATAGATCTCCACCACTCCCGGGTTGGCCCGTCTGCATGGATTACACCAGGCGGCCCAGAAGTCGATCAGCAGTACACCTTTGCCGGCAATGTCTGACAATTTTACCATGTTTCCGTCAGGATCAGGAAGCTCCAGGTCAATGTATTTTTTTCCTACAACAACGTTTTTCAGTCTGTCGAGATGCTCGGACATATGCGTGTAGTAGATGTTGTTGCGGGCCGGTTCGTCAAAAGCGTTCAGGCTCCGTTCCAGTGCTTCTGCATCGAGTTGGTAATAGGTGCCCCTGAGAAGGAAGACAGAGACAACGGAAGCGGGATTTTCTGACATATAGATGGAATCAAAAACCTTTTTCTCATCCATCATGGCGTAGTACTCTTCCAGGATCATGTTGAGTGAATCCTGGCTGGTGCCGGTTGCCTGGGCTGCAAAGAACCTGTCGAGGATGCCTTTCTGCTTTTCCTGCAGGTAGGTTGTGCGCTCAAGATAGTCATTGTAGTCAACCTGCGGTCCGCCATCCACTTCAATTGTCGGTTCTGTGATTGTTCCGGTTACGGTATAGCTGTAGTTGTCAATGAACATCTGGATGGTTTTGTTTTGTCCGGAAAGGGCGAGGTACATCATTTCCGGTGATGAAACAGAACCGGTGATTACCCCGTTACCTGAAGCGTCGAGCACAACAGAATCGAGGATCACAGTTTTGCCTTCAACACTTTGTCTAAGGTCCATGGCAGTATCTGCCAGTGTTTCCATCTTGATATTGATGGTGTATTCCGGGTTGTTATTGCACGCTGTAAATGCAATGGCAATAAGCAGTATAAGAAGATTTTTCAACATATTTTCAATGGTTTTTAATAATATGCAATGATAACACCTTTTTATCTGAACTTCCCGGTCAAATTGTTAAAAATGTTTTAAATCAGGCAGGATTGTTCTTTTTTGTGGCTGTTCATGGAAAAAATTTGCAGGTATTTTTTATTAACCGGCGGGTATTTCCGGAAAGAACCGGTTGAGCAGTTCAGCGGCTGCTGCAAAGGAGCTGATCTGGTCATTGACCATCATCTTTTCCAATTCATGCAGTTTTTCGCGGACTTCAGGATTGTTGAAAAACTTCAGTTTTAGTCCTTCGTTAAGCGTCTGGTACATCCAGAAAGAGCTCTGTTCGGACCTTCTCTGTTTAAAGAATCCATTTTCTGCGACATGGTTCTTGTATTCGTGTACCATGTTCCATGCCTCTTTAACCCCTGTACCCTCTATGGCTGAACAGGTGATTACCTGCGGTGCCCAGCCTGAAGGCGGTAGCGGAAAAAGATGTAACGCGTTGGTGTACTCTGTTTTTGCCCTTTGGGCAGGTTCCACGTTTTCTCCATCGGATTTATTGATCACGAGGGCATCGGCCATCTCCATGATTCCTCTTTTCATCCCCTGGAGCTCATCCCCGGCACCCGGGATCAGGAGTACCATGAAGAAGTCGACCATGGAATGTACCGTGGTTTCGGACTGTCCAACACCGACGGTTTCGACGATGATGATATCATACCCGGCAGCTTCACAGAGGATCATTGATTCACGGGTTTTGCGGGCAACACCCCCCAGGGTGCCACCTGAGGGCGAAGGCCTGATGAAGGCGTTATCAGCCCCGGCCAGGGTTTCCATTCTTGTTTTGTCTCCGAGAATCGATCCTCCCGAACGTTCGCTGCTGGGATCAATGGCCAGAACAGCGATCTTGTGTCCGGCGTGGATGAGGTAGTTGCCGAAGGACTCAATGAAGGTGCTCTTTCCGGCACCCGGCACCCCGGTAATTCCCAGTCTCAGGGAATTACCGGCAAAAGGCAAACATTTCCTTATGAGTGCCTGTGCAGTGTCATGGTGCTCAGGAAGGGCGCTTTCCACGAGGGTTATCGCCTGGGATAGGGCTGTTCTGTTTCCGCTGCGAATTCCGGAAAACAGGGTGTCGGGATCTGCCGGTGGCCTGCGGGAACGCCTGATCTGTTCGAGTGCACGCTCATTTACCGAAGAGGGTTGGGCAACACCCACACTGACATTTAAAGCCGATTTTTTCTTTTTGTCTGTCAAGGCCACCTGCTTTATTAATGGTCATTCCGGCAGTTCGGTAGCCATTTCCAGGTACTCCTGGCTTTTGATGGTTCCGATGGGATTCATGGTGATATACCAGTTCTCCTTGTCATTACTTTTCAGTCCAACGATATGGATACGTTCATCTTTTTGCGGATTACCACTGAAACAGGCCTTTGCATACCATACATCGGTGAAATTAATATAGTCCTTGCTGTACCGGATATCCTTTATCTTTCCGTCCCAGCTTTCCAGTAGTTCCTTGTCTTCGGGTCGATCCATTGCATCTTCATCCAGTGTGCTTTTAAGTATCCCGGCGGCGCGGCTTTTCAGCAGCTCCAGGTCTTTGTTGATGTAGGCGATCAGTACATCCTGTGCCTCTTTCTCAGCGATGGCGTAGGTGTCTTTTACTTCGGCCACAATTGTTTTCTTTTTCTTTGAAGAATTTTCTCCGTTATCACCTGCACCTTTGTTACCGCAGGAAGTAAAGAAAATGGCGGTGATCACTGTTACGAACAATAATGTTTTTTTCATCTTTTGTTTGATTGTTGGGTTAAAAATAAACTGTTGTTTGAACGAGAATCCCAATGTACAAAAAAACAGGAAAAGACCATGCAAACCAGCGTGATAATCGATCATTCGTAGTCTTTTCCTGCGATTGCTTGAGCAATAAGGTTCACTTTCTGCACTTTTTTTAAAACCGATTTGTAGTTTTGTTGTTATATTGTCGGTTGACCACCATAAAAAATTGAAACAACCATGAAGTGAGCCAGTGAACGCACGTGCTTGCGAAAAAAAATAAATTATAAACAGATACAAAATGGAATATGATCTTTTAATTATTGGCAGTGGTCCGGGTGGATATGTCGCTGCTATTCGTGGTTCTCAACTTGGTTTAAAAACGGCCGTTGTGGAGCGGGAATCCCTTGGCGGGATCTGCCTCAACTGGGGTTGCATCCCTACCAAATCGCTGCTGAAAAGTGCCCAGGTGCTGGAATACCTTCAGCATGCAGAAGATTATGGAATTGTTATCGATGGTGAGGCGAAGGCCGATTTTGCCAAAGTGGTTGAACGGAGCCGGACGGTAGCCGATGGGATGAGCAAGGGAATTCAGTTCCTCTTTAAGAAGAACAAGGTGGATGTGATCAACGGGACCGGGAAACTGAAGTCGAAGGGTGTCGTGACCGTCACCGATGCTGACGGAAAATCCAACGAGGTGAAGGCAAAGCATATTATCCTTGCTACTGGTGCACGTTCCCGTGAGCTCCCCAACCTGAAGCAGGATGGCAAAAAGATCATCGGTTACCGCCAGGCGATGACGCTGGACAAGCTTCCAGAGTCGATGGTGGTCGTGGGTTCTGGCGCTATTGGCAGTGAGTTTGCCAACTTCTATGCTACCATGGGGACCAAAGTTACGCTGGTGGAATTTTTGCCCGATGTGGTTCCTGTGGAGGATGAAGAGGTTTCCAAACAGCTGGCACGCTCTTTTAAGAAGATGGGGATGAAGGTAATGACCTCTTCCACGGTAGAGAAAGTGGATACGTCAGGGAAGAAGTGCAAGGTAACCATCAGTACGAAGAAGGGGGAGGAGACTGTTGAGGCAGATATCGTGTTATCTGCTGTGGGGATTACGCCGAACATCGAAGGTGTCGGGCTCGAGGAGTTGAAAATAGAGACAGAGAAGGGGAAGGTGAAGGTCGATGAGTTTTACCGGACGAACGTGGAAGGGATCTATGCCATTGGTGATATCGTTGACGGACCGGCACTGGCCCACGTGGCTTCCGCAGAGGGGATTACCTGTGTTGAGAAGATCGCCGGTCACCATCCGCAGCCGGTGGACTATGCCAATGTTCCCGGTTGCACCTATACAAGTCCGGAGGTGGCATCTGTAGGGATGACCGAAAAGGCGGCCGTTGAGGCAGGTTACAAAATTAAGGTGGGTAAATTCCCGTTTACGGCTTCCGGCAAAGCGGCAGCTGCAGGAGCGAAGGATGGTTTTGTTAAGCTCATCTTTGACGAAAAATACGGAGAATTACTGGGCGCCCATATGATCGGTGCGAATGTCACTGAGATGATTGCCGAACTTGTGGTAGCCAGGAAGCTGGAGACCACCGGCGAAGAGATCATTAAGGCTGTCCACCCACACCCGACCATGTCGGAAGCGGTCATGGAAGCTGCTGCAGCAGCGTATGGAGAGGTTATCCATATATAATAGAGATAACTCAGCGCGTGGAGATCGTACTGCAGTCAATTGCAGACGACCTCCACGGTTTTTTTTGCCAGAATTTTTCGGCTATTCGTATTCAGGTTCAGTGACAGTGCCTATGAATACAACGGAATTGCTGCTGTTTTCAGTAATGGCGAAAAGGAAAGGCCGGTCGAACCGTACAATGACCGGGCCTCCTGAGGGTCCGACAGAGGTAACGTTAAAGACGATGGCTGTGACCGCTGCAGCTTCGGTACCCTCTTCACTCACATCGATATAGGTTTTGTGGACCACCTTGGATATGAGCAATGGTATTTCACTGATGCCTGAAAAATCGGCATGTTCGGTGAATGCCACATCCAGTCCCATGGCTGAAAGATCGTCTTTCAGCGACCGCATATAGTCAAATTTAAATTTTGGCATGGTGACCTGTACCTCATCGTGTTCAGCAAAACCGTCCAGCCAGCTGTCCCATGTTTCACCATCAAGCGTGTTGATGAGTGTTTTTACGGTGGTGCCAGGCGCCGGAAGAAACAGGTACATGCTGAATTTCTTATCCTTGTACGGTAGTTCAACAGCAGTAAAATCTTCTGTAGCGGCATAGCTGAAGCTTGCCTCGGTGGTCATCATCTCTACTTCGTTCAGTGCCGTTCCATCTTCCTTGTAGAACATCTCCTCTTTCGTCTCCTCCGGATCGAACTCAGTTTCCCACATACAGTTGAAGTACAATGCGTTGATCAGGACCATCCTGGATTCGGGCGACAGTTCATCAATGATCTTCAGAATCTTGTCATGCGTTTTATCAGCCACCCAGTCATTGATTGTTTCGATTGCATCAGGGCTGGAGAAATCCAGCTCAGTCACCTCCGCATTGAAGTACGTGCTGTTTATTTGAAGAAAGCTGTCATATACCGGGAACTCCGACCTGTACCAGATCGAGTTTGCGATCTCGAGCAGCACGTCTTTATTATTGGTTACCAGGGTGTTGATAAGGTCCAGTGTGATCTCATTTACCTCGTCACGGGTGATCCCCTCATAATTGAGGACACTGTCGAAGGCCTCCTTCGTTGATGTTTCCGCACCGTTATAGGCCATGCCCATGGCGAGGCTTACAGACGCAGGGGAGATCATCACGTTGGGTGCGGATTCATTTTCGATGACCCTCTGAAAGAGCTCCAGTCCAAAATTGTTGTTTGTACTGATCACCTCCGCTGATTTTTTATTGTACTCGAAGACCGGGTCGTCTCCACCCTGCGATTCGCATGACCAGCAAAGGCTGGTTGCCATGATAAATATGAGTATTTTTTTCATCGGTAAATAGTTTTTAAAAATTGATAAGTCCATGAAATAATAAAACCATGGATTCACTTTTTGCATGTCGATGCCTGGTCGTCTCTTCAGGCCGGTTTTTTATTCATCAATAAGATGCATAACCCGTGCCAAAGGTTGCGCGGATATCACAACCATTCACGCAACCAAATTGTCAGCCACAGCATCCTGTATATAAAAACGAAGGATTAATGATTGTATGGTCGCCTGTAATTTAGCAGCCAAAGTGCGGATCAGGGGATGTCCCGGGAGTGGTTTTTGGAAGTTCTCTTTATGAATTACACTATCTTTGCACCAAAGAGAGCTTACTGATTGGCAGGACAATTGGACATATTGATTGAGGGTTGCAGAAAGGGAGATCCCGGCAGCCAGGAGAAGCTGTACAGGCAATTCAGTGCTGCGATGTATGGAGTGAGTCTGCAGTATGCATCATCGGAGGAGGATGCCTTGGATATTTTGCAGGACGGATTTGTGAAGGTCTTTCATAAGATCGGACAGGTGAAGGATCCGAAGGCTTTCCCAGGCTGGATCAGAAGGGTGATGATCAATACAGCCCTTGAAAAGTACAGGAGCCAGGTCGCTGTTGATCGTCTCGATGATTCTCCCCAGGCGATGCAGCAGCAGGTCACCGACGATGTACTGGATGCCCTGAATGCCGGCGTATTGGTGGAGATGATCAGGGAGTTGCCGCCCCGCTACAGAATGGTGTTCAACCTTTATGCGATTGAGGGTTTCAACCACCAGGAGGTTGCCCGGATGCTAAAAATTTCTGAAGGCACCTCTAAATCAAATCTGTCACGGGCGAGGGCCATTTTACAGGAGAAGGTGAAAAAGTTGTATGGTGAAGAGCATTTCAGATGAACGATGGTAAAGACATAACGCGCGGCGGACTGGCCGGAAAGATGGCAGGATACACTCCTGAACCACCCGGATCGGCGTGGGAAAATATCTCCTCACGGATCCGGAAAGGGAGGTCTTTGCGGACAGTTGTTGTTTTCCTGGCAGCTGCAGCAGGTCTTGCCCTTGCGATAACTGTCGGTGTACAACTGCTGAACGTAGACCGGCAGCAGGAACATTTACTGAAAGAGGAGGGGAACGATAATGCAGCTGCTTTTGCGGAGCGGACAGAGGAACGCCCGGTTGAAGGAGGGGTGTCTGATAGCAACGGGAAGCAGCTGACACCCGTTCAGGATCCACCGGAAAACGCACCGGAGTTGTCTATACGTGAAGAAAAGAGCGGCGAAACGGATAAGAGAAAGCAGGAGGTGCCGACACGTTTGGAGGAGCAGGTGGCATTGGCTGTGCATCAGGCACTGACCGATGCGGCGGTTGGTGAGGAGATCGAATATGCCGCCCTGACAGAGGTCGAACAAACGCCTGTGGAGACAACAATACCCAGGCTTCCGGATGCATCGGTGGACAGCCTCATGCAACAGTTGCATCCGCCAGATATTCCAGCCGATGATCCTCCCGTTCAAACGCGTTCAGCCAAATGGCAGCTTGGCGCTTCCCTTTCGCCGCTTTATACCTATCGTGATGTGGCCTCTCCAAGTGCCAGCCGCAATACGTTGGTTAACAGTTCAGAGTCGGCGAGAATTACTTACTCGGGCGGATTCCAGGTGAATTACCGGGGGACAGACAGGTTGACGGTGGAGTCGGGTCTGTTTTTTACCCGGATGGGGGTGAATATCGGGTCTGACCGCAATGCCCTGGCAGGCTGGTTTAAGGAGTATGACACCTACGCCGGGGATGAAGCGGTGGTGATCAGTATGGCCAATTCGATGGGGAACATTGTCACAACCGGTGATAAATTGTCTCTCAGAAATTATGGTGGCGGTGAAGTGGCCCTGGAAAATACGGTGGCTGCCCCCGATAACATAACGGATCTCTATGGATCCACGGAGGGTGTTGCACAGTTATTTGAGTACCTTGAGATCCCGTTAAATGTCAAGTACCGGATCATCGACCGGTCGGTCAGCGTACAGCTGATCGGGGGCATCAGTACCAACCTGCTGATCGGTAACAGTGTTGCATCACTTGCGGGAGATGGCATGACGAATATCGGCGTTTCGGAGGATATCCGTACGGTAAATTATTCCGGCAATGCAGGTGTGGGTTTCGTGTATGAATTGTTCGATCAGTTCAGTCTGAGCCTGGAACCACGGTTCAGGTACTACCTTCACTCTGTTAACAGTGATGCGTTACCTGCCACAAGGCCTTATGCATTCGGACTGTTTACAGGACTGAATTATTCATTCTGAAAAATACAGAATGCCCTGTTGCGGGATATTCAGATCATTGTCTGATGCTTTTTTTCTATTCCTCGTAAACTTCACTGACTGTGACGTGTTATTCCTTTGAATCAATCAAAGGATACACTATTTTTGCATTTTAAACAGAAGGATCATAGATGAGAGAAAACAGACAATTGGACAAGGTTGCTTACAGAAGATGGATGATGCCGGTACTATTGCTGGTTGTTTTTGCCACGGTTTTTTCTATTGGCAAGCTGGTATTCGGAGGTTCAGCTGATACGGAGGAGCCGGTCCCTGAAGAGCAATCCTATTACGGCATCTTTCCATTTCAGACACCGGACGAGCTGTTTTTTGCCGGGGAACGGGTGCCGTTGGAGTATTTTGACGTGATGGAGGCGTTGGACCGGGAGTTGCTGTCCAATACCTTTTTTCATTCGCAGACCATTCGTATGATCAAGATGGCGAACCGGTATTTTCCCCAGATTGAGCCCATACTGATGGAGCATGGGATACCGGACGATTTCAAATACCTGGCCATTGCCGAGAGCAACCTTTCAAATGCTGTTTCCCCTGCCGGTGCTGTAGGTTTCTGGCAGCTTCGCAAAGGGACTGGGATTGATTACGGACTGGAGATC
>JAGYMF010000110.1 GCA_018400695.1 Bacteroidales bacterium
TTTCATGTCCCTCCCTGAAGTAAATCCCTTCAATACCCAGAAAACGCATTGCCTCATACCTGAACCTTTTCCCGATAAACGGGATCCGTGTCAGCGACTGCACCACCCGGTCCAAAAGCGGACTTCCCACCGTTTTGATCTCCCACATCTCCTCATTGGCCTGCATTCCGGCGACGATCTCCCCCTTCTCCCGGAGCACAAAATAGTTGTCATTGATAAAGAGATAATCGTCAAAATAGAATGCATGTCCGCTGTAAAACCCCTCCAGCAACCGCTTCATCTCCGCAATATTGTTCCGCTCCAGCTGTTCAACCGGTACCTTCTTCCGCTGACGCAACCGGCTGAACATGAACGACTCAATATCTCCCGTTTTACTGAAACCCCCAATCTCTGCAAAATTCTTTGACCGTTCATTTTTCTTCTCCACCAGGCTATAGATGACTGCCCGGGGAACATCCTTCACCTCCAGGTCAACCAGCCTTTCAGGATTGTCATGAAAAATATGGGTGATATCCTTGAGCATCGAGGCTGAACGGTCCTTCACCGGGCGGCGGCGAATCTCCTTTTTTGACCGTTTTTCCGTACGCATCGGCGCCTTCACCGAGAAATAGCGCACCAGCCAGCTTCTCACGGTCATGTCACCCGCCCTGGTCTCGCGCAGCACATAGCCAATCGATCCGAGCATGTTGCCCGACCGCCGGAGAAATACGAAATAGCAGTTCCTGATGTTCTTCAGCTTCTCAATGCCCGTGGTATGATGGTACTGAAGTCCTCCGGGCGTGCCCAGGTAAGTGGTTTCTATATGCTCGATCAGCTCCGGGGGAGGAAGGGTTTCGAGGGTGGTTGACATGGAGCCCTGCTCCCAGACTGTTTTTACATCCGACATGCTCAAAAATATGAATATTTCAGGTTTCTCCTGTACAGTTGTGAAGAATCATTGCTATTTTGTACTGTCAAAAATAAACAGTTGTTCATGAAAGACAAAAAATATGTGCTTTCCCTCGACCAGGGAACCACCAGTTCACGCGCCATCCTTTTCGATCACGACGGGTTGATCGTTGCGCAGACGCAGAAGGAGTTCAGGCAGATATTTCCAAAACCGGGATGGGTGGAGCACGATCCTGAAGAGATCTGGTCCAGCCAGTCATCCGTCACCGCCGAAGTGATTGCCGCAGCTGGCATCAAGCCCAACGAGATCGCTTCCATCGGGATCACGAACCAGCGGGAGACCACACTGGTATGGGAACGTAGTACAGGAAAGCCGGTATACAATGCCATTGTTTGGCAGGACCGGCGTACCTCGGGTGAATGCAGCAGGCTGACGGGGCAGGGAAAATCGGAGCTGGTGCGCAGCAAGACCGGGCTGATTATTGACGCCTACTTTTCTGCCACGAAGATTGCCTGGATCCTCGACAATGTGGAGGGCGCCAGGGAGAAGGCGGAAAAGGGGGCGCTCTGTTTCGGGACGGTAGACAGCTGGCTGATATGGAAATTCACCCGTGGAAAAACGCATGTCACCGACATCACCAATGCCAGCCGGACCATGATATTTAATATTTTCGAGGACCGGTGGGACGAGGAGCTGCTGGCACTGTTCAACATCCCTGCCTCCATGCTGCCGGAGGTGAAGGAATCGTCCGGATTGTTTGCCGAGACCTCGGGCGATACCACTGGATTCAGCCTGCCGATCATGGGCGTGGCGGGCGACCAGCAGGCAGCACTTTTCGGTCAGCTATGCCTGGAGCCGGGGATGGTCAAGAACACTTACGGAACCGGCTGCTTCCTGGTGATGAACCTGGGCGAGGTGCCGGTGACCTCGAAGGCGAATCTGCTGACCACTGTTGCGTGGAAGCTGGACGGCAAGATCTCCTATGCCCTGGAGGGAAGTATCTTTATTGCCGGGGCCATTATCCAGTGGCTCAGGGACGAGCTGCAGCTGATCGGATCAGCGGCCGACTCGGAGGCGCTGGCCACCGCGGTGGATGACAACGGCGGGGTGTACCTGGTCCCTGCCCTGTCCGGACTCGGCGCCCCGCATTGGGACCAGTTTGCCCGGGGAACGATGATCGGTCTTACGCGCGGTTCCGGGAAAGCGCATATCGTACGGGCAGCACTGGAGAGCATTGCCTACCAGGTATCCGACGTGGTCAGTGCCATGCAGGAAGACTCCGGGGAGCTGATCAGCGAGCTGCGGGTCGACGGCGGGGCATCTGCCAACCAGTTCCTGATGCAGTTTCAGGCGGATATCCTGAACACAAAAGTCACCCGTCCGGGAATCATGGAGACCACAGCATTGGGAGCCGCCTATCTCGCCGGTCTGGCATCCGGGTTCTGGAAGAATACCGATGAGCTGAAGAAACAGTGGATCGCCGACCGTAGTTTCGTGCCCACCATGGAAGAGGAGGCGCGGAAAACCCTGCTGAAAAGCTGGCAAAAGGCGGTAAGCCGCTCACTGTCGTGGCTCGACGATGAATAGGAATGATATGCCCGCACCGCTTCGTATAGATGAAGAAGGCAGAATAAGACAAAATCACAAGTTCTAAAAAAGCTTAACCAACACTCCATGAAACAGCGAAACCAGGTCAGCACACTCATAGAACAGTCACCCCGCTTCGACGTTGTCGTGATCGGTGGCGGTGCCTCCGGCATCGGTGCTGCCGTGGAAGCTGCACTGCGCGGATATAAAACGCTCCTCCTGGAGAAGCACGACTTCACCAAGGGAACCTCCAGCAAAAGCACCAAGCTGATCCATGGCGGGGTGCGGTACATGGCACAGGGCGACCTGAAAATGGTCCGCGAAGCCCTGAAAGAGCGCGGTTACCTGATCAGGAACGCCCCCCACCTGGTGCATAACCAGCCCTTCATCATCCCCAATTACCGGTGGTGGGAAGGCGCCTTTTACACAATCGGACTCACCTTTTACGACCTGCTGGCGGGGAAGTTCAGCCTGGGCAGATCGGTCCACCTGGGAAAAAAGAAGGTGCTGAAACTTCTTCCCGGCATATCACCACATAAACTTCGCGGAGGGGTGTTGTACCACGATGGTCAGTTCGACGATTCCCGACTCGCGATGGATTTGCTGCATGTGCTGGATGATCACGGCGGACTGGCAATAAACTATTGCGGGGTTACGGGTCTTGAAAAGGCTGAAGGCCGGGTATCAGGGGTACAGATCACGGATCACATCAGCGGTAAGGTATTTTCTGTTGAAGCAAAGGCGGTGATCAATGCCACCGGCGTGTGGGTGGACGACATCCTCCAGCTGGATGATCCTTCTCACCGGAAGACGATCCGGCCCAGTCAGGGTATCCACCTGGTGCTCGACCGCGCCTTCCTCCCGGGAGAACATGCACTGATGATCCCGAAAACGAGCGACGGCAGGGTCCTTTTTGCCGTACCATGGCACAACCACCTGGTGGTGGGGACCACCGATACCCCGATCGACGAGAGCAGCGATGAGCCGGTGGCACTGGAAGAGGAGATCAGCTTCATCCTGGACACAGCATCGCAGTACCTGGACAGAAAGGTGGAACGCGCCGATGTCTTATCAGTCTTTGCAGGCTTGCGGCCCCTGGCGGCACCAAAGCATGAAAATGCAAAAACGAAAGAGATCAGCCGCAACCACAAGATCATTGTATCTGATAGTCAGCTAATCACTGTTATCGGCGGTAAATGGACCACCTACCGGAAAATGGCGCAGGATATGATCGATACAGCCATCAGGCAAAAACTCCTGCCCCCTTCGGAAAGTCCTACAAAAAACTTCCCGATCAATGCACAGACCGGCCATTCAGAGCAAAAAGCATTTGGACTTTACGGCGACCATTCTGACGAGATCGTCGCCCTCATCGAAAAGGAACCGGCACTCGGGGAGATCATTCACCCCGACCTGCCATACACCTGGGCGGAGATAGAATGGTGTTGCCGCAACGAGATGGTCGTCCACCTGGAAGACCTGCTGGCCAGACGAACAAGGGCGCTTCTGCTGAATGCAAGGATCGCCAGCAAGATCGCTGAAGAAACGGGAGAAAGGGTGGGACCGATGTTGGAGTGGTCTCCTGACAGGATAAAAGTGGAGATCCGGGCTTTCAGGGAAATCGCAGAAAAATATTTTCTTTAATGAACCAAAACCATAAAAAATGAGTACAAAAAACAATTTTTCCAGGAGGGCCTTCCTTGGGACATCACTTACGGGTATTGCCGGGCTGACATTTCTTCCGGGATGCACATGGTCGGCCCCGTCCGACACGCTGCGCCTCGGTTTTATCGGACTGGGGCAACAATCCATGTACCTCATGAGCAGCTTCATCAAAATCAAAGGCGTCAAAGTTGTGGCAGGCGCTGATGTCTATGGCATCAAAAACCAAAGATTTGAACAACGGGTGAAAGCGTACTATGAGGAAATCGGGGAAAAAGCAGATGTAAAAACCTACACGAATTTCAGGGAGATGCTTGACCGAAAAGATATTGATGCTGTTGTAATCTCCTCACCCGATCACTGGCATTACCATATGGCCACAGACGCTTTGAGTGCCGGCAAGGATGTCTATCTTGAAAAACCGCTGACCTTCACCATTCCCGAGGGACAAGAACTGGTAAGGGCAGTACGCGATGCAGAAGCCATCCTGGGAGTGGGGAGTCAGCAGCGATCCGATCCCGGTTTTATTCATGCCGTGCAGATGGCCAGTGGTGGTAATCTCGGGAACATCGAAAAGGTGGATGTGTTTGTAGGGGACGACCCCTACCCGATCCCCTACGATCTGCCTGAAAAAGAGATCCCGTCAGACCTGGACTGGAAGCAGTGGCTTGGACCCAATCCTTACGTACATTTCAACGAGCAACTCAATCCCCCTGTCACCCTGGATCCACCACTAAATGAGCAATACTGGGCAGGATGGAGATGGTACAAAGAGACCGGGGGCGGATTGATGACCGACTGGGGAGCACATATGTTTGATATTGCACAATGGGGAATCGGACAGGAACGTTCGGGACCGGTTAAGATACTGCCGGCGGGTTTTGCCGACAATGTGCATCTCAAATGTATCTACAGCAACGGACTGGAAATGGAGTTGAAGCCATTCGACGGACAAACAAGGGGAGTTAAATTCTGGGGAAGTAACGGATGGATCGAGATCTCAAGGGGAAAGGTGAATGCATCCGATGAATCATTGCTTCCGGCAGCCGATGACAGTGATGTACCTTACGAAGCACGTCCGGGCCATCATGAAAACTTCATCCAATCGGTAAAAGCGCGCGTGGATCCTGTAGCCCCGGTGGAGGTCGGCCACAGGACCAATACCGTATGTCTGCTGGGCATTATTGCCCATGAACTTGACAGGCCTGTCGAGTGGGATCCAAAGCAGGAGTCATTCATTAACGACCCGGAAGCAACTGGCTACCTGGGCAGAGAGTATGGCCAGGGATACAGTATCTGATTGCCAGCAACATCTTTCTAAAAAATCCGGCTGTTCTTAATGGCCGGTTTTTTTTAAATCTGCTTTTTTCTTGACCTGTTTTTTTTTGACCTTTTTTTGCCTTAAATTGAGATTCTATCCATCAACCACGATCATGAAACCGGAAACCATCATCATTCAGCAGGCAACATTCAACGAGAAGATACGGAAATATATCTTCTGGGTAGTCACCTTTTACCTCTTCATCTCCGTTGCGGGAATTCCATTTATCATTATCTGGCTTGCAGGAATGGGTCAGATCATCAGCCGGAGGTATTATGAAAGGCTGGAATGTCAGCTCACCGAGACACACCTTGAATTCAAAAAAGGGGTGATGTTCAGGGTGGAGAAGACCATCCCTTTGGAAAACATTCAGGACCTCACTTTCCTGGACAATCCCTTTCTGCGGTGGTTTGACCTGCGGATCCTGAAGATCGAAACCGCCGGTTCCAGTAATCCACAGGGGAGCGACATGAAGCTGATTGGCATTGTTGACACGCCAGTCTTTAAGGAGAAGGTGCTGGAGCAGCGATCAATTATTCGTAACAAGAACCTTGCAGAAGCCCAGGGATCCACATCAGGTGGAACTGACGAAAGCGTGGAACTGCTCAGGGAGATCCGTGATCTGCTGAAAACCATGAAAAACAAGCTCCACTAATCAAATTCATCACATCTAAAGTGCGTTTTATCAAAATATTGCGTTAATTTGTCATTATCTTGCTTAGATAAAACCTGTATGCATGAAATCCAAGTATGAACGACTTGTTGAACAATTGCCGGATA
>JAGYMF010000111.1 GCA_018400695.1 Bacteroidales bacterium
GGACCCCTGCAGCAAAAATTATTTTCATCGAAAAATAATCACCCAGCATGGATGAATTCATCCTCCACCTCATTGGGATCCCTCAACTGATAGCCCTTGTCGATAATCATATCGGCCAGCGGCCTCAGCGACCGCACTGCCTTATGCTCTTTTTCAAGGATGTGTAGCCTGAAATCTGTCATGGCCTCTTTCATCCTGATAATCTGGTTGATCTTGGTCTCGTGATACGTAAGGTCAATAAAGATCCGCAGGTCAAGATCAGGGGCATTGATGGCATACAACCCATCGACAATCAACAGGTCGATCTTCTCAAAATCTACCAACAGCTTATCGACCATCTCCGGAATCAGATCCACACACGGCATCATGCACTCCTGCTCTTCCTTGTAATCCCTGATCGTCTTCTTGATCTTCACCCAGTCGTACTCCTCCAATCCGATCTTGTCGAACCCCTTGTTCCGCCTCCACTCCTCCCGCAGCAACGGCTGAATCTTATAATAATTATCGGTATGCACCACCTTCACACGGATATGGTGCCCCTTCAGCTCCTTACCCAAAGCGTGCGACAACTCCGATTTTCCCGATCCGCTCTCACCCGAGATCCCAACAATATACCTGTACCTGTCCTCCTTCCGGGCCAGGTCTGCCAACACTTTTTCACTGATGGCGGCAGCAGCCTCCTTGTGCATATCGTTGATCAATAAAATATCTCCAAGCATCTGTCCTTTTTTAACTGTAATTCATCACCCTTTCCTGACCAGGCACCAATTCCTGATCCCGGCCACAAAGTTGGAGTTTTATTTTGTTTTTTTCCGAATCTTCAACAATTATTTTAACGTCTGAACGCGATAGAACCACCTGGAACCTGTCTCCCCGGAAGAAGAAGCTGAACGTCATTTTCTGCCACCCCTCCGGCAACTTCGGATCCAACACCGGCACATCACCGGAAAGGTCCAGTCCGGCAAAAGCCACCAGGGCATCAACCACCGTTCCGCCCATCACACCGCAGTGAATCCCCTCACCGGTGGTTCCTCCCTGGATATCCACCAGGTCGCTCTCCAGTGCCTCCCGGTACAACTCCCACCCTGTCTCATACATACCGGCCCTGTAGGCCAGCCGCGCATGCACCAGCCTGCTGAGGGTCGACCCATGTGACGTACGCTGTATGTAATAATCAAAATTTTTCTGAATGTAATCTGCCGGCACCGCGTACCCCATGTTGCCGATCATGCTGGTAACCTGTTCATTCCCCAGGTTATAAAAGGCCATCAGCAGATCCGCCTGCTTCGATAACTTGTATGCGTCCGGCGATTTCCCTTCTGCCTTCAAAATACGGTCCAGCCTGTGAATATCCCCATACTTCTCCCTGTAGGCATCCCAGTCGAGCTCTTTCAGACCAAAATACCCGCTGAAATGCTCGATGATCCCCTCCTCATTGATATTCAGTGCCAGCTTGTGCTCGATCTCCATCCACTGCTGAACATCATCTTCCGAAATACCGAGCATACGCAGCACATCCCTGATCCCCTCATCCCCGAAATCATCCAGAAGCACCTCGGCCCTGTTCAGCATCCAGCTCACCATGATATTGGTATAAGCATTATCTGTTATACCACCCTCCTTGCCTCCCGGCAGCTTTTCATGAAATTCATCAGGCCCCATCACCTTATCAATATGGTACCGGCCATCATCTCCCTTCCGGGTCTTGCTGATCCAGAACCTGCAGATATCAAAAAACAACTCATTGCCATACCGCGCCATAAATTCCCTGTCGCCGGTCGCGTGATAATAGCTCCAGAGGTTATAAACAATGGCCAGCGAAACATGCCTTTGCAGCGAACTGTAGTCATCGCCCCATTCGCCCGACAATGGGTTCAGGTGCACCACCTGGGTCTCCTCCCTGCCGTCGCTCCCGCTCTGCCAGGGAAACATCGCGCCTTCATACCCGTACTCCTTCGCATATTTCCTCGCCTCGTCCAGCCTGTGATACCGGTACATCAGTGTCGACCGTGTTACCTCGGGAAAATGAATGTTGTAAAATGGCAGCACATACAGCTCATCCCAGAAAATATGGCCCCTGTAAGCCTCCCCGTGCAATCCCCTGGGCGGTATCCCGGTATCCAGGGCTGCATGGTGGGGCGATGCAGTAACCATCATGTGGTACTGGTGCAGGTGCAACAGCCGCTGTGCATTCCTGTCTCCTGTCACACCAATATCCATTTTCTCCCATAGCTTCTGCCAGGCCTCCGTCGTTTTGCGGAGTTCGTCCAGGAACCCCTCCACACGGTTGATGGCAATGACACCATCCCTGATGGGATCTTCCGAATCGTTTTTCAGTGTTGTATGAAGTACCACCATCTTTTCCAGGCTGATCTCCTCACCTTTCACGGCTTCCAGGAGGAATGCTTCCGAGATCTTTGCCCTTCCGGTCTTGACCTGACTGCTGATGTGGATGCGGTTCACCCGGTGCCGCGCGACCATACCGATACGGATATCTGACTGGTTCGTTGTAACGAGCAACTGCAGTATCCCATCTTTGGCGTTTTCGCTCACCGGCTCAAGGTGCTCCTGTTCAAGGTCACTGTACCGCTCCACCCCGGCATTGATATGGTCGCCTGAGATTATCGACTGCACCTCGATGGTTTCAGAATAGTTCAGCGGAGTAATGGCATAAGTCATCGCAGCCAAATGCGGATCGTGCATGCCGGCAAAGCGGGTAGACCTCACCAGGGTGCTGCGTGACTGGTCGTCTGTGACAACCATCTCCCTGTATAGCGTGCCATTCTTCATATCCAGGCGGCGATGGATCTTTTCTATCGTAAATGTAGGATCCGGCTTAAACTCAAACCATGCACCCCCGTTGATGCGAAAACTCACCGGCAGCCAGTTGGAGATATTCACAAAATCTTCATTCTCAATATCCCTGTCACCCACCCTGGATGTACGCCGGTTAAACAACCCCGAAACATAGGTGCCCGGGTAATTCACCTCATTGGCCTCACTCTCCTCAAATGCCCCCCTGGTTCCGAAATAGCCATTACCGACGGTCAGCAGCGCTTCCCTGGAGCGCTCCCTGTCGTGCAGGTAATCATAATAATTGAGATGGTAGGAGTCCTCCTCCATTCCACTTATAAACCAGTCGTTCAGATCATCCAGGGTCAGCTCGCCCAAATCCTCCACAACGATATCCCCGCCGTTGATCCGCAACTCCTGCATATTGTCCTCCCGTGCCACACCAATGGTCAGTCCGAAATTTCCCTTTTTCCCCGCCTGAACGCCCGAAACAGCGTCCTCGACTACAATGGCCCGGTGGTAGTCGACACCCAGGTTATCACATGCTGTCGTGAAAATATCCGGCTCCGGCTTTCCCTGAAGGCCTAATTCGGCTGACACCACGCCATCGACCCGCGTCTCGAAATAATGCAGCAGGTTGGCCGTTTCAAGCACCGGCTTGCAGTTTTTGCTGGAAGAGGCTACACCAATGCGGATATTGTTCTCCTTCAACTGTTTAATCAGCGCAACAGAGGAGTCATATACCTTCACCCCCTCTTCATCGAGCACCTTGTTGAACATCACGTTCTTTTTGTTGCCCAGTCCGCATACCGTCTCCTTATCCGGATCATCCGAAGGATCCCCGAAAGGGATATCAATACCGCGTGACTCAAGAAAAGAGGCGACGCCTTTATATCTCGGTTTGCCATCCACATAGGGAAGGTAATCGTCTGCATGGGTAAATTCCCTGAACGGTTCCCCAAAACGCTCTTCCCGCGAATACAGGTACGCATCGAACATCTTTTTCCAGGCAGAACCGTGTACAAGGGCTGTCTTTGTAATAACTCCATCCAGATCAAAAATTACCGCATCAAATGCTAACATACCAATTTGTATTAAGTGTTTATAGTAGAATAAGCCATCAAGGTATCTATTTTTCCTTTATCATTCAAATCATTTTTGACACAACCTCCAGCCAAACAAATTTCCGTTTCAAACCAAAAGTTAGTATATTCAAGGTTTACAACAAAAGAATTGATTTTCCCGGTTCAGGTTACAACGATGACCCTGACAGGGATCATTTAAAATATAATTTCCAGATCTATGAAAAAACGACTTTTTCTGGCATCCAATCAGGTTCCTCTGCACACCCGAAAGGTAAATGGCCAATTTGAGATTGAAGCTGATGACGAGCTGACCATTTCCGGACTTGGAAATTTCTATAAGCAATACCAGACCCGGTGGATCGGGCTAACGGGACTTGAAGATGGTGAGCTGAGCCGGAAAGAGATGCAGGAACTCGAAAGCCAGATGCTGAAATACCGCTGCATACCGATCTTCCCCGATCCTGTGGATTATAAAAACTACCTGCATGGTTTTTCAAGGAACACCATCTGGCCACTGTTTCATTATTTCACCCAGAATGCTGAATATGAAGATCATGAATGGGAAGCATACAAAAAAATCAACGAGCTGTATGCCGAAAAGATCCTGCAGCTGGCAGATGAGGGCGATACGATCTGGATCCACGATTTCCACCTGATGCTGCTGCCGGGAATCCTCAAAGAGCGTATGCCGAAACTCAGCATCGGGCTGTTTATACACATCCCCTTCCCCTCGTTCGAGATCTTCAGGCTCCTGCCCTGGAGGGAAAAATTGCTGGAGGGAATGCTGGGGGCTGACCTGATAGGATTTCATACCTACGATTATGTCAGGCACTTTCTGAGCTGCGTCCGCAGGCTCTTTGGTTATGATACCGTCTTCAACCGGATCAGCATCGGGGAACGCACACTCAAGGTAGATGCTTTTCCGAAGGGGATCAATGCTGAACGCATCAAAATGAAGGCCGTTGAGCATGCTGAAGCCGACCGGCATGCCGAATCAGATGCCGGCAGGATGATGAAGCATTTCAAAACCGGTGACGGTGGAATAAAAATCATCCTCTCCATCGATAAACTGAACTACACCAAGGGAATTCCGGCACGGCTCCGCGCTTTCGAGCTTTTCCTTGAGGAGAGTCCGGAATACCTCGAAAAGGTGAACCTGATTTTGCTGGCGATGTCATCACCAGAGAAGAGCCAGTTTTATGAATCCCTCAAAAGAGAGGTGGATGAACTGGTGGGAAGGATCAATGGAAATTATGGAACGATCACCTGGATGCCCGTGATGTACCTCAACCGTGAATTCACCATCGATGAGCTGGTCGACATGTACGCCCTGGCAGATATTGCCCTGATCCTCCCCCTGCGCGACGGCATGAACATGGTAGCAAAAGAGTTTGTCGCTGCACGGCACCGGAACGACGGCGTGCTGATTCTCAGTGAGATGACCGGCGCATCCAAGGAGCTTCACGAAGCACTGATCGTTAACCCCAACAACCTGGGTGAGGTGGTCATTGCCATCAAGGAGGCCCTGCAGATGCCCGAAGAGGAACAGGTACGCCGGATGAAGGTGATGCAGGACCGCCTGGAGCGCTATGCGGTTGACCGGTGGGCTGCTGAGTTTGTAAACAGCCTTGCCAGTGTCATCGAATCACAAAAAACATCACTCACCAGGAAGATCAGCTCCGGTCATGTGAAAAAGGTTGTCAAAGCCTACCGGGAAGCAAAAAAACGGATCCTCTTCCTCGACTATGACGGAACGCTCTCGGGATTCAAGAAGAACCCGGAAGATGCAAAACCCGACCAGGAGTTGTACGATCTCCTGAAAACGATCACAAAAGATCCGAAAAATACCGTGACGATTATCAGCGGCAGGGACAAGGAGACGCTTAGCCGATGGTTTCACGAGGACTGGAACATCCACTTCATTGCAGAACATGGTGTCTGGCTCAGGAATCCGGGAAATGAATGGCATATGCTGGAGCAGATCGACAACCAGTGGAAAGAGTCTGTGCAGCCACTGCTGGAATATTATGTGGACCAGACACCGCGCTCGTTCATCGAACATAAAAATTTCTCCCTCGTTTGGCACTACCGGAAGGCAGATCCCGATCTCGGCATACAACGCGCCTGGGAGCTGAAGGATGAGCTGCGCACACTCACCTCCAACCTCAACCTGGAGATCATGGATGGCGATAAAGTACTGGAGATCAAATATTCCGGAATCAACAAAGGCAGGGCCGCACTACAGAAGATGAGCGATACCAACTACGACTTTATCTTTGCCGTAGGCG
>JAGYMF010000112.1 GCA_018400695.1 Bacteroidales bacterium
ATCCGGCACGATGAAACCATCTCCTTCGGAAATTCAGCCCTGCGTGCGATCCATGTTCCTGGTCATTCACGCGGAAGCCTGGCATTCTATTCAGAAAAAAATGATTTCGTGATCACAGGAGATGTACTCTTTGAAAACAGCATCGGGCGCACAGACCTGCAGGGTGGAGATTTTGACACACTGATTGGCAGCATCCGTAACTTCCTGTTCACACTACCTCCCGGAACCGCTGTATGGCCAGGCCATGGTGAACCGACTACGATTGAAAGGGAGATCAAACACAACCCCTTCTTTAATGATTATAAAACATGATTTTTTTCTGCGAGCCTGACGCAATGAATATTTATCTTTGGATTTCTTTATCACATCCTCAATAAAATAATACGATGAGAGCAGATAAGTTTAGTAAAAGGCATATAGGGCCACGGGAGAAGGACATAGAAGAGATGCTGAAATCCGTGGGGGCCGGATCGATGGAAGAACTGATCAGTAAAACCATCCCCTCCTCCATCCTGGCGCCTGAAAAATTTGTGTTTGATGAGGAAATAAGCGAACATGCCTACCTTAAAAACATTACTGAAATCAGTAAAAGAAACAAAGTTTTTAAATCCTATATTGGTCAGGGCTACTACAATACAATACTGCCTTCTGTTATCAAAAGAAATATACTGGAAAACCCTGGCTGGTACACTTCATACACACCATACCAGGCAGAGATTTCACAGGGCAGACTTGAAGGCCTTCTCAATTTCCAAACAGTTATCACCGAACTTACCGGAATGGAGCTCGCAAATGCATCACTGCTCGATGAAGCCTCTGCAGCTTCTGAAGCCATGATTATGATGTTCAGTTCAAGATCGCGTCAGGATGTCAAGACAGGCAAGAACGTATTTTTCGTGGATAAAAACATTTTTCCACAAACCATGGACATGCTGCTGCTGAAAGCGAAGCCACTGGAAATCGACATCGTCGAAGGTGATTTTCTACTTCATGACTTCAGTGAAAAGACCTTCGGCTGCATGGTCCAGTACCCCGCAGCAGATGGAAAGCTTCACGACTACAGAACATTTGCCACGAAGGCTAAAGAAAATGGAATTTTTGTAGGTGTTGCTGCAGATATCCTGGGGCTGGTACTGCTGACCCCTCCGGGGGAATGGGGAGCGGATGTAGTCGTTGGATCTACCCAGCGGTTGGGTATTCCAATGTTCTATGGCGGTCCGCATGCAGCCTATTTTGCCACTAACGAATATTTTAAACGCCAACTTCCGGGAAGAATCATCGGTATCTCCGTCGATAAACATGACAATCCTGCCCTGAGAATGGCGCTTCAGACCCGCGAACAACACATCAAACGAGAAAAGGCCACGTCCAATATTTGCACAGCCCAGGCACTACTGGCCAATATGGCAGGGATGTACGCTGTATTTCATGGTCCTGAAGGGCTCCGGGAAATCGCAGAAGATATCCATACAGGAGCTGTATACCTTGACGAAAAACTGAATGAACTTGGATTCCAACAGGAAAACAGATGCTACTTCGACACATTGAAGATCAAGCTTCCCGCAAATATCTCATCTGAAGACATTCAAAAAATCGCCCTGAAGGCAGAGATTAATTTCTACTATCCCGACAGCAGCACAGTGATGATCTCTACTGATGAAACGGTAAGGGAAAATGAGCTGAATGAGATTCTCAACGTATTTGCAGTAGCAGTTAAAAAAGCATTTCAGCAAACCACCGAGCTGTCTGCAAGATCTATCATCCCCGGGAATCTCATGCGAAAGGATAAATATATGCAACAAGAGGTATTCCACCATTTCCGTTCGGAGACTGAGATCATGCGCTATATGCATATGCTGGAGCGAAGGGATATTTCCCTGAACCAATCAATGATCTCATTAGGGTCCTGTACAATGAAACTAAATGCAGCCACGCAATTGTATCCCGTAAGCTTCAGTGAATTCACCAATATACACCCCTTTGTTCCGATGGACCAGGCTGAAGGCTATTATCAGATGATGAACGAGCTAAGCCACGACCTCGAGCAAATAACCGGTTTCGAAGCGATATCACTGCAACCAAACTCAGGAGCCACTGGTGAATATACTGGTATGATGGTGATCAGGGCCTACCATGAAAGCAGGAGCGAAGAAGACAGAGACATCGTTCTCATACCGGCCTCTGCTCACGGAACCAATCCTGCAAGTGGGGTCATGTCCGGCATGACCGTTAAGGTGGTGCCGTGCGACAACATGGGAAATATCGACACAGAAGCCCTTCGTAAAATGGCCGCTGAACATGCGAAAAAACTGGCAGCAATCATGATCACATACCCGTCCACACACGGAGTATTTGAAGAGAATATCACAGAGATTATCGATATCGTACATGAAAACGGTGGACAGGTATATATGGATGGTGCCAACATGAATGCACAGGTCGGGCTCACCAACCCGGCACTCATCGGTGCCGATGTGTGTCACCTGAACCTGCATAAAACATTTGCTATTCCTCACGGTGGAGGCGGGCCTGGAGTAGGACCCATTGGTGTAGCCAGACACCTTGTGGAATTTCTTCCCGGACACCCCCTCGTAAAGACAGGCGGAATAAACGGGATCAAATCCGTTGCTGCCGCACCTTTTGGCAGTGCAGGAATCCTCCCCATCTCCCATGCCTACATAAAAATGCTGGGTAAAGAAGGGCTCACACAATCTACAGGCATCGCCATCCTCAATGCAAACTACATTGCCGCCAGACTGAAGGATTATTATAAAATACTCTACAGGGGGAAAAATGGTTTCGTGGCCCATGAAATGATCATCGACTGTAGAGGATTTAAGGCTGAAAGCAACATCACCGAATCAGATATCGCGAAAAGGCTGATGGATTATGGCTTCCATGCACCCACACTCTCTTTCCCTGTGCACGGAACCCTTATGATCGAACCTACAGAAAGCGAATCTAAAGCCGAATTGGACCGGTTCATCGAAGCAATGATCGATATCGCTTCCGAAATCAGGGATATTGCAAATGGTAAATCTGACAAATCTGACAATGTCCTGAAGAATGCCCCACATACCCAGGAGGAGATCATATCCGAAGAGTGGAACCACCCCTACTCCAGAAAAAAAGCGGCATTCCCGCTTGAATGGATTAGAAAAAACAAATTCTGGCCCTATGTGGGAAGAATCAATGATGGCTATGGCGACAGGAACCTCGTCTGCTCCTGTGACCCCATCAGTTCATACATGGAAAAAGAATAGGGTGATGAAACGCTGTTCACCACCCTATCCCGAACGATAACAAAAATGGAATAACCCTCATTATTCCACAATCTTACGACACCTCCTTCTCCTCGGGCCGCTTTGACCTCAGGAACAGGAAATTGTCACACTCAATCTCCGTGCTGTAGTGCTTTGAACCATCCTTATCATCCCAGTTGTTGTTCACGATCTTACCCTCAATGTAAAGAGAGTCTCCTTTCTTAACATAGTCACGGATGACAGATGCTCTTTTGTTCCAGACCTTGATGCGGTGCCACTGCGTGGCGGTGACCTCTTCACCATTCTTGTCCTTGTAGGTTTCAGAAGTGGCAAAAGGAAAACTGGCGAGAAGAATCTCCCCATTCTTCTCATTGATCTTTGGCGTATCGCCAACATTGCCCACCAGGGTGGCTTTGTTAATTCCGTACTTCATAGCGTTTATTTTTTGATTATGTATTCGTTAATGTGATAAACACAAGAAATCTCGTGTCGAATGGAATATTTTTTTAAATTTGGTGAATCGGCATTAATAATTTATATCGATTCTAAAACACATAAAATCTATTGTTCAGCATTTCTCGTCTCGCTCATATTTTCTATTCTTGCAGATATATATATATGGATATATGGATATATGGTCAGATTACCAGATGATAAAAGAAAAAGCTGATACAGGTCAATTTAATTTAAAATCCATATCAGCTTTAAAAACACATAGCCATTCAGATAATTAAATAATTTTGAAAACAGTTATGAAAAACAGATTCGCTAAATCCAGAGTGATTGGGAGCGTTGCAATTGCAGTCGTTACAGCAGCAACATCCATTCTCTTCCAATCATGTGAACAACACACCATTACATATCCTGAAGCGGGTTATGAATCCTTTAGCACATCCGTTCAGCCGATCTTTACAAAGGACTGCGCCGGATGTCATGGCGGATCGCTGGCTCCCAATCTTTCCGAGGGATCTGCCTACATATCTCTTACAACAAATGACTATATCAATACCGATGATCCGGAAGCAAGTTTGCTCTACACCAAACTACAGGGCTCCCATTCTTCCTATACCTCTTCCGGAAATAAGGAAATGATTCTGGAATGGATCAAAGCTGGTGCACCCAATGATTAACCCTACAAAACAAACAGATCATGAATAAAAGAATTTTACCGATCGTCTTCTTCTTTACCGGAATGCTGCTTATAGCGCCAATCATGGCCCAGGATGATCAGGACAAGCCCATCAGACCACCATTTGAAACTACACTGCTTATCGATAACCAGACAACCGTAAACCCATACAAAGGAGCCATGGGACTGGAGATCCAGCACAGATTTTCTCAAATATCATCGATCAGTGATATCTTTGGTATTTACGGTACTGCAAATACGCGAATGGCTTTGTCCTATGGAATCACTGACAAACTGATGGTCGGATTCGGAACCACACGCAGCTATAAACTACAGGACCTGGAATGGAAATACAGCATCCTTACCCAGACCCAATCAGGAAAAATCCCCGTGTCCGTTAGCTATGCCGGCAACATGGTCCTGGATGCACGCAATGTCGATGCGTTTGGCGAAGGCTATAAAGCAATCCACAGAATGTCCTACATGAACCAGGTTATCGTTTCCCGAAAATTCGGAATGCTGATCAGTGCCCAGGTGGCACCAACATTCATATGGATGAACGCCGTGGATGAAAATTACAACAATCTGAACTTGTCTGTGAATACAGGAATTCGTGCCATGGTACTTGGTTTCCACTCTATTATTCTGGAATACGAGCAACCCATCACTCAGGCAGAAGCAGATGTATACCCCAACCTGGCCCTTGGGGTTGAGATCGGAACAAGCACACACTCATTCCGTGTATTTGCTGCCAACTATAATGCACTTGTGAAAAATTACAATGTAGTATATAACAACAATAACCCACTCGACCTCGAATACCAGTTCGGATTCAATATTTCAATTAAGTTCTAAAATGAAATGAAGAATTTCCTCTCCATTTTTGTACTCATCCTAATCTCCTCTAAAGGATTTCTCTTCGGACAGGCAAATGCAGCTGATACCGTGACTGATCTGGAAAAATACCGGGAAGTCAATGATTTCGTTGATGAGAACGAGAGCTGCTTTGAATGTCACGCCGAAACAAAATATGTGCTTGTGGATGAGTTTTTCGGCCGGGAAATTACCAATTCCATGTGTCCTGATAAAATCGTCGACAGGGATGAATACTATTCCATGGTGCATAAGAGTTTTGCATGCCTCGACTGCCATGCCTATGAATATGAAGAATTTCCTCATCCCCTCGAGGCCAGACTTGAGGAGGCATACCAGTGTATCGACTGTCATGGGTATGACGAAAACTATGCACACTTCAGATTTGAGGATATTGAATCGGAGTATATGGAAAGTGTCCATGCATCCGCCTCAGATAATTTTTCTTGCTGGAAATGCCACGATCCACACTCCTATAAACTAACAGTCAGAGACGACGGGTCAACAATTTCAGAAGCCGTTGCATACAACAACGACATCTGCCTCTCGTGCCACTCAGATTTCAGCAGGTTTGAGCTGCTTACAGACAGGGAAGAGATCAATATTCTCGAAACCCATGACTGGCTGCCGAACCAGGCAGCGCACTTTGGAAGTGTAAGGTGCATTGAATGCCATACATCAATTTCCGACAGTACCCTTGTCGCACACCATGTACAACCCATCGAAATGGCTGTGAAAAATTGCTCAGAGTGCCATTCAAAGAATTCCATCCTGATGGCAACCTTGTATAAACACGAAGTAAAAGAGAGCAGAAAAAAATACGGATTCATCAATGGTGTGATCCTCAATGAAGCTTACGTGATTGGCGCGAACAGAAACACAACACTAAGCTTTATAGGA
>JAGYMF010000113.1 GCA_018400695.1 Bacteroidales bacterium
TGAACATCAGTCCAATACCTCCAAACTGACCTACGCAGTAGGCAATGGAGATGAAGATCGCAATGATCGCACCGACCGCTCTGAGTGTTTGTGAATAGTAGCGGTCACCGATAAAATCGGCTGCTGTATATTTTCCGTATTTCCTGATCTGACCTGCCATGAGGATCAGCAACAATACATAGCCGCCGGTCCACCCGACCACATAGGCAAGGCCATGATAGCCGGAGCCATACATCAGTGCCGCCATGCCGAGAAAGGATGCAGCACTCATCCAGTTGGAGGCAATGGCCATTCCGGACCCCACTTTGGATATACCCCGTCCGGCAGCATAGTAGTCGTTGGTGTTCTTCGCCCGGAACACGATACCCACCATTACAAACAATACAAGGATAAACAAAAGGATGATGGCGGGTCCTGTCTGAAATTGTCCTTCCAGTTCAGTGGCTGTTGAGGCAGCTCTGGCTATGGCAGGAATCACCATTAATATAGGGATGATTGCAAATTTTTTCATGGTTGTCAGGTTGGTTTTCAGTTTTGGATTAGTCTTCAATTCCCAGTAGTGCGTTTCTCCGGTCAGATCGTACACAATACAGCCAGCAGAGTCCGATAAACAGGATCAACAGAAAAACGGAGGTGTAGAAGTAGTGGAATGGAAACCCCAGGAATTGTGCGTCGGTTAAGAACGATTGGTTGTGGACCAGGTATTTTTGCATGACTGAAGGCAATTTGTCAGCAGCCTCCGATGGGAGCGATCCAATATCTTTAACGGTCAGCTCCAGCGGAAGGATACGTGTGAGCGGGTCACTGTCATCCAGTCCGATCAACAGGCTGAATTTCTCTGAAAGCCTGTTTTTTTCCATCACATAGGAGGCCTCCCCTACGTGGCTTTTCTCATCCTTGAGCACCTCAAAGGCACGCACCTCTTCAGCGTAAACGCTCCGTAAGGTGTCCGGGACGAGAAGAAAGGCCGACCAGCTCATGGATCCGGATAAGAGGGCCCGCTCATCCTCGTCAATGGCAATCTTGCCCAGCACATATAATGTCGACCGGGCGAAAGTCTGAAGCTCCTGCTGATCTGCAGTTCCGTCGAGAATACCTTCCCAGACATTTTCAAAGGCGAGCAGCGGTGGCTCCGGAGTTGGCTTTTCCAATACCCGCAGCGCAATCTGAAATCCAAAAATGGCAATAAACCAGATAGAGGTAAGCCATATAACAATGCCCCGGTTGTGCCGGGCCCGTTCGGTGGTTGGCTTGAAGAAACTAATGTGATAGCCGTTGTCAGAGTCTTTCATTGTTTTTCTGAATGATATTTATTAAGCAATACAGTTTAAATATATTTGAAAATATGTAAAAAAAACCATAAAACTTTTCTTTTTTAGAATGGTATATCTTAACAAATTGCAAATCAGATTGATAGGTATTGCAGTAATTTAGAATGACCAAGGGGTGCCTGGCGATTTCGCAATGACCTGCCGGTTGATCTCCATCCGGTTTGTCCATGGAATCCACTATCTTTGGGGAAATCTCGATGTATGGAACCGACTGAAATACTGATCAAGGTAAGGAAGATCGTTAGGTCTATCAATCTGGAATCCAAAAAAATACAAAAAGAATTCGGTGTCAGCATTCCGCAGGTACTATGCCTGAATTTCCTTCATAATTCCCCCAATTTCCAGTCAACCCAAGGCACGATCCGGAAATTTCTGAACCTAAACTCCAGCACTGTGAGCGGTATTTTACAGCGGCTTGAGAGAAAGGGGCTGGTAGCCCGCCTGCCTAAATCGGGCGACAAAAGGGTGGTGAAGATCGCGCTGACCTCCGACGGGCAGGAGCTTCTCTCCCGCATCCCTTCGCTTCTGCACGAACAATTATCTGACCAGCTGCAGCTGCTGGAAGAGGATAAAATACATATCCTTGAGCAGGGACTCGATACACTGGTAACAATGCTTAACCTCCAGGAGGTTGAGGCATCTCCGATGCTTACAGTCGAAAGTGACCTGAATGATACTGAAAGTGAATGAGGAAAAAGCAGCCATTCTTTTTTTTCATCTCCGTTTATTGTCACGTTATGAAGGATTTACGATCCTTCTGTGCCTGACTCTTTAACAACTGAATCTGGAATTCTCGCCTTTTTTTATTAATTTTGTTCCTATAGAAACAAATGAAGAAGGAGATGATTTTTAACGAGGCGCAGCAAGAGATTGCCAATAAAATACAAGAAGACAATAATATTTCCAATTGGGAAGACTGGAAGTGGCAGCTCAAACATGCCATCAAATCCCTTGAGCAGTTTGAGAAGCTCACCGGGATCAGGTTCGAAGGGCAGGAGCGGGACGATCTGCACAAGACATTTGATAAGTTCCCACTTTCGATCACACCCTATTACCTCTCCCTGATCAACACGAAAAATTTCCGGTACGATCCGGTATTCAAACAGGCTTTTGGTGGGGTGGAGGAGCTCATCACCACCAGTTCGGAGCTTGCCGACCCGCTCTCTGAAGATACCGACAGCCCTGTGGAGGGAATTACCCACCGGTATCCCGACCGGGTCCTGTTCCATGTGAGCAACATCTGTTCCATGTATTGCAGGCACTGCACACGTAAGAGAAAGGTGGGGGATGTGGATTATGTACCTTCAAAGGATCAGCTTAGCAAAGGGATCGATTACATCAGGAAGACGCCCCAGGTACGCGATGTGCTGCTTTCGGGTGGCGATCCGTTCATGCTGCCGGACCAGATGATCGACTGGCTCCTCTCAGAAGTCAGCAGCATTCCCCATGTAGAGGTGATACGGATCGGCACGCGTATGCCGGTGGTGCTGCCTTACCGGATCACGGACGACCTCATCACGATCCTCAAAAAATACCAGCCGCTCTGGATCAATACCCATTTCAACCATCCCAAGGAGATCACAACCTCCTCCAAGGCAGCGGTGGCAAAGCTGGCCGACGGCGGATTTCCGCTCGGGAACCAGTCGGTACTGCTCGCCGATGTGAATGACTGTCCGCGGATCATGAAATCGCTGGTGCATAAGCTGGTGCAAAACCGTATCAGGCCTTACTATCTATACCAGTGCGACCTGTCTGAGGGGCTGTCGCATTTCAGGACCCCGATCGGAAAAGGTATCGAGATCATGGAAAGCCTTATTGGCCATACCAGCGGTTTTGCCCGTCCCACCTACGTGATCGATGCGCCGGGTGGCGGAGGAAAGATACCGGTCATGCCAAACTACATCATCTCCTGGTCAACCAACAAGGTGGTCCTCCGGAATTATGAAGGGGTGATCACCACCTACCAGGAGCCTGACAGCTATGAGCCACGGATGTGCGACCGGGATTGTGATAAATGTAACATGGAACTTGAACTGGGGGAAGGAGATGAATCGGATGCCATCGGCATTGAGAAGTTGTTGCTGGATGCCAACGATACGATCTCGCTGATCCCCGAAAACAATGAACGACTGCACAGGAGGGACCAGCATGAATGACAGGATTGAGAAGACAGGACAAGGTTCCGTCATACAGCACGGACAGCATAACAAACGTATATACCTGATCAAGCTGGATGCGCGTGACCTGGATATTATGCCTCAGCTCACTAAGATGGCGCGCGACAACGCCTATACAAAAATATTTTGCAAGGTGCCTTCCTGGGCCGCTCCCGCGTTCAGTGCTGATGGGTTTATCCCGGAGGCCTATATCCCCGGCTTCTACAACGGTGTCACCGGTGTCAGCTTTATGTCAAAGTTCCTCGATTCCGACCGGCTGCTGGGAATAGAGCATGAACAGCTGAAGGCTTTCAGTAACCTGCTCAGGGAATACACGAACGGCGGTACAGGGAAGCCCGCGGCAGGAGACGCCGCTCCCGTAACATTGCTTTCAGCAGAAGATGCTGAAGAAATTGTCGGTGTGTACAAAATGGTTTTTGAGAGTTACCCCTTTCCTATTTTTGACCCGGCGTATATCGTGAAGACCATGAAAGCGAATATCAGGTACTACGGGGTGAAGGAGAAAGGGAAGCTGATCGCGCTCTCGTCGGCCGAGATGGACGAAGAGGGAAGGAATGTCGAGATGACCGATTTTGCCACCCTGCCGGAAGCGCGTGGAAAACGGCTGTCCCTCCGCCTGCTGGAGGTGATGGAAGAGGATATGCGGAGAGCCGGGATGTTGACGTTGTATACCATTGCGCGGCTGAACTCCTTTCCGATGAACAAGACGTTCCTGGGAAGGGGATATGCCTATTCAGGAACCCTGATCAATAACACCAACATCGCAGGTAGTATTGAGAGTATGAATGTGCTGTATAAGCAATTAAAATGAGTGCGTATGTTTTTGGGATTGAGATGCAGGTTTGCAGCGGAGTGTTCGGTGTACAGCGGAGAGACAAAAGTGGAAAAGATGCCACTTCATCTGTTGCGCAATGTGTTTTGTAACCGCGGACAAAAAGGGTGGAAGAACTGCAGCAGGTACCTGTTGCTTGAAAAAGGAGAGGAGGTCGCCGATGCGACCAACCCATATAGTAAAATTAAAAGTGTCGATTAACTATTATGAGTCAGCAAAAACTGGAAAAGGACCTGGATCCTTATGAAAGAAAAGTATTGAAATTATTCAATTCGAAGGAACAGCTAAAGTTTGGTGAAATTATCATGCGGCTGGGACTCTCAGCCAACCATGGTCAGCGCGTGTTGAACTCCCTCCAGGATAAGCAACTGGTCGTGCATGGAGGTGGAACAAGGTATATGAGACCTCAGGAAAGCTAACTATGCATTGGATCGATGTACTTATTATCGGTGTCTACCTCACGGTAATCCTGGGCGTAGGGTTCTACTTTTTTCGTAAAAATGAGGATATTGAGGCCTATTATGTCGGTGGAAGGAAACTCAGCAGCCTCCACATCGGGCTTTCTGTCGTTGCCACTGATGTGGGCGGCGGTTTTTCTATCGGGCTCGGCGGACTGGGTTTTGTGATGGGGGTGTCGGGAAGCTGGCTGTTGTTCACCGGATTGGTGGGCGCCTGGCTGAGCGGGATATTCCTTATCCCGCTGGTCTCCAATGTCGCCCGGGAGAAAAAATTCTTCTCTTTTCCACAGTTCCTGGGGTATGTCTTCGACCGGCGGGTGGCGTTGATTGCCGGGGTGATCTCTGCCATCGGCTACCTGGGATTTACCAGCTCGCAGATCCTCGCCGGGGCCAAGCTGGCTTCCTCTACTTTTGCAGGACTAACGCTCAATCAGGCCTTGCTGGTCATGGGGGTGATCACCGTTGTCTATACCGTGTTCGGAGGGATCAAAGCAGTGATCTATACTGATACAATCCAGTGGATCATCCTCCTGTCGGGGCTGACACTCATCGGATTGCCGTTTGCCTACATGGCTGTCGGTGGTATGGATGCGATCAGGGAAACCCTCGATCCGGCCTTCCTCAAGTTGAACAATGTCAGCTGGCAGCAGATCGTCAACTGGGCCTTTACCATCATCCCGATCTGGTTCGTGGGCATGACCCTCTACCAGCGGATCTATGCTGCCCGCGATCAAAAGACAGCGCAGCGCGCCTGGTTCATTGCCGGGCTCTTCGAGTATCCGCTCATGGCTTTTGTCGGGGCACTGCTGGGTATGCTCGCCCGCGTGGGACTGGACCAGGGACTGATCAGCGGACATACCATTGCCAGTATTGATCCTGAAATGGGTCTGCCACTTATCCTGAAGACTGTGCTTCCCGTGGGACTCCTGGGACTGGTGATCTCAGCCTATTTCTCTGCGATCATGTCTACGGCCGACAGCTGCATGATGGCCTCCTCGGGGAATATACTGACCGATGTGCTGCGAAAGCACCATTCGAAAAGGAGCCTGAATTACTCCCAGCTCATTACCTTCGCAATCGGTGCCACAGCCCTCTTCCTGGCCCTGAAAATGGAAAATGTGCTGGAGCTGATGCTCCATTCCTACTCCTTCATGGTAGCCGGGATGTTTGTCCCGGTGCTCGTTGCCCTGATTGCCAAAAGACCCCACCCGTTTGGAGCCCTGGTATCAATGATCACAGGCGGAACCATCTCGCTCGGACTGATCATCTGGGGAGGCGACCTGCCACTCGGACTGGACCCCATCGTTTTCGGAATCTTCGGCTCTGTACTGTTGTACCTGCTTACAGTTATCCTGAGACCG
>JAGYMF010000114.1 GCA_018400695.1 Bacteroidales bacterium
CACGGGCAATGTGGGGAGCAAGCTGCTGAACCAGATCAGGCAGCAGCAGAAAACACTGATGGAGTCGCAGCGGCTGAAGGTCAACCTGGTGGGACTCTCCAACTCCCGAAAAATGCTGATAGACCCGGATGGGATAGACCTCAGCGATCCAATGAAAGCGCTGGAGAAAGGGGATCGGGCCGACCTCGGGAAATTCATCGAGGCGGTCGGGAAGAAAAACCTGCGCAACTCGGTCTTTGTCGACTGTACGGCCAGCGAACTTCTTGCCAGCAATTATATGTCCCTGTTCGAAAAATATGTATCGGTGATCACCGCCAACAAGATCGCATGCTCTTCAGAATACAGCCTGTTTAAAGAGCTCAAGGAGTCCGCCCTGATGCACGGGGTGAAGTTCAGCTTCGAGACCAACGTGGGTGCCGGCCTGCCGGTGATCAACACCATCGACGACCTGATCAACAGCGGTGACAAGATCCTCTCTATCGAAGCGGTGGTATCCGGCACACTCAACTACATCTTCAACATCCTCAGCGAAGATACCCCATTGAGCAAAGCGATCGGGATGGCCATGGAGAACGGCTATTCAGAGCCCGATCCGCGGCTCGACCTGAGCGGCATGGATGTAAAAAGGAAGCTGCTGATCCTTGCCCGTGAATCGGGGTATCCACTCGAGGAAGAAGATATTGAGATTGAAACCTTCCTCCCGGATGAACTGTTCGAAGGCGATGTGGAGAGTTTTTTGGAGAACATCAAAAAGCTGGATGGCGAATGGGAGGAGAAGCGAAAAAGGATCGCTGCCTCTGGAAGGCGCTGGCGCTATGTGGCAGAGCTGAAGGACGGCAAGGGAAGGATCGGGCTGAGGGAGATGAAAGAGCGTCACCCGGCCTATCAGCTGGAAGCCAGCAACAACATCATCCTGCTCACCACCTCACGCTACAGGGAACTGCCGCTGCTTATCCAGGGGTATGGTGCCGGGGCGGATGTAACCGCCGCAGGGGTGTTTGCAGATGTGATCAGGATAGCACAGAAGTAGAGGGTTGAGTTGAGAGTTGAGGGGGTTGAGAGTTTAGAGAGTTGAGAGTTTAGTGGAGTTGAGAGTTTAGTGGAGTTGAGAGTTTAGAGTTTAGAGAGTTGAGAGTTTAGAGAGTTTAGAGAGTTTAGAGTTTAGAGTTTAGAGATGGTAAAGGCGGTAATATTTGATATGGATGGATTGCTCATTGACACTGAGCCGCACTGGCAGGCGACGGAGCGGCAGGTGTTCGGTGAGCTGGGCATTGACATCACGCCCGGTATGCAGGTCGACACGTTCGGTTTGCGAAGCGATGAGCAGATCAGGTACTGGTACGACCAACATCCGTGGACGGGGGCTGACTTGCAGGAGGTGGAGCATCGTTACAACGAGGTAATGCTCGACTACTTCGAGCGGGAAGCGGAGCTGATGGAGGGCGCCCGGCCGGCACTGGATTTCTTCAGCAACAAGGGACTGCCGCTTGCCCTGGCCTCTTCATCAAACATGATGCTGATCAATACCTTTCTCGACAGGTTCGCGTTCCACCACTATTTCAGCGTAGTCTACTCGGCCGAATTCGAAGAATTTGGCAAGCCACACCCCGCAGTCTACCTGGAAACTGCCCGCCGCCTGCATGTGAGTCCGGTAAACTGCCTGGCGCTGGAGGACTCATTCCACGGGTTGATCGCAGCGAAGGCTGCCCGCATGAAGACCATCGCCGTACCGCAACATGCCGATGAACGCTTTAGGGCATCGGATGTGGTGCTTGGCTCATTGACGGAGCTGACAGATACTGTTTTTCGCGAACTCAATAATTCCGAAACCGAATGATGAAAAGAGCGCTGACTGTTTTTTGCCCTGCCACCGTCTCCAACGTGGGACCAGGATTCGACCTGCTGGGGTTTGCCCTGGAACAACCGGGTGACCGGCTGATCGTCAGACGGAACGATGAAGGGATCCTCCGCCTGATAGACGAGTCGGGTACCGGCCTGCCCACTGATCCGGAGAAAAATGTGGCAGCCATTGCTGTAAAGTCCCTGCTTGAGGGATTGCAGGAAATGGGCCTGCTTCGAGAACAGGATGCACTTCAGGATCAGGAAGCACTTCAGGATCAGGAAGCACTTCGGGAGCAGGAATCACTTCAGGAACAAGATGCAATTCATGATCAGGAGACTCCACAGGGACAGGAAACCGCTTCGCGATCGAAAGCACCGGCAGGCAAAAGCACTTTACCGGGATTCGACCTGATTTTTTCCCAAAAGATCAATCCCGGCAGCGGCCTGGGTTCTTCAGCAGCCAGCAGCGTCGCTGCCGTCGTGGGCGTTAACGAACTGCTGGGCGCACCGCTCACAGCGGCAGCACTGCTACCCTATGCCATGGAAGGCGAAGAGGCAGCCAGCGGCTCCTACCATGCCGACAATGTGGCACCTGCACTGCTGGGGGGATTTACGCTCATCAGGGGATATGAGCCGCTGGATATCAAACACATCCCCTACCCGGCCGACCTCTACTGCGCGGTCGTACACCCCGACCTGCAGTTCAACACCATGGAGGGCAGGAAGGTGATCCCCTCGGAGGTACCTCTCCAGACAGCCGTGGCTCAGGCCGGAAATCTCGCGGGACTGATCGCGGGACTGACCACTTCCGATTACGGACTCATCAGCCGGTCGGTCACAGATCTCTTTGCCGAACCTTACCGAACCGACAAGCTGCCGGCGTACGGGGAACTAAAGAAAAAAAGCCTGGCTGAAGGCGCACTCGGAACGGGCCTGTCAGGTTCAGGTCCGTCGCTCTTCTCCCTCTGTAGGGGCGAAGAGATCGCCAGATCGGTGGCTAAGGTAATGGAAGAACACTTCCGGCAGCATGGCATTGGTTGCATGACCTACATCTCCCGTGTCAGCGAAGCCGGATGCCGCATCGCAACAGAAGATACAAAGGAAGAACAGAGATGACCCCCCTGCAGCCACATATGCAACAATGCTGAAGGCAGCAGGGAAAGCAGGAAGAATAAAAAAGCAGGAGCAACACCAGTAAAGAAAACAGCAGAGAAGACGGAAGAGAACGCCAACGAAAAAATCCGCTGCTACAAAGACAAGATCAGGCAGAACGAAAGCAGGAACAGATGAACTACTATTCAACAAAAAACAAATGCATAACCGCTACGCTGGAAGAGGGGGTGAAGTGGGGGATGGCGCCTGACGGTGGACTGTATATGCCGCAGCGGTTTCATGTCCTCACCCGCAGGGAACTGGAAGAGGTCAGGAAGAGCCGTTCGCTGGCGGAGACGGGATGGCTGATCGCACAAAAGATGTTTGGTGATGACCTGCCTTCCGGTGTCCTGAAGGCGCTGGTGGAAGAGGCGCTCAATTTCGACACCCCGGTGGTGCAGGTCAGCGAAAAGATCCATGCCCTCGAACTATTTCACGGTCCCACGCTGGCCTTCAAGGATGTGGGTGCCCGCTTCATGGCACGGCTGCTGCAGTATTACAACCGCAACAACGACCGTCTGGTGCATGTGCTGGTGGCCACATCGGGCGATACAGGAAGTGCGGTCGCCAATGGTTTCCTGAATATCCCCGGCATCAAAGTGCATGTCCTCTACCCCTCCGGTCAGGTCAGCCCCCTCCAGGAGAAGCAGTTCACCACGCTGGGCGGCAACATCACGGCCCTTGAAGTCGACGGATCGTTTGATGACTGCCAGGCACTGGTGAAGCAGGCCTTTGCCGATGAAGCACTGCGCAGCGAAATGGTCCTGACCTCGGCCAACTCCATCAATCTGGCCCGCTTCCTGCCGCAGGCGTTCTACTACTTCCGCGGCTGGGCGCAACTGGATGCCGATGAATTAGTAATCGCCGTTCCCAGCGGAAATTTTGGAAACCTCACGGCCGGACTGGTAGCGAGAGAGATGGGGCTGCCTGTGCAGATTTTCCTGGCCGCATCCAACGCGAATGATGTGGTGCCTGCATATCTTGAGACAGGAAAGTACACGCCACGCAAGTCGGTCCGCACCATCGCCAATGCCATGGATGTAGGAGCGCCCAGTAATTTTGAACGGGTGCTCGATCTGTTCGGTCACAAGCATGAAAGGATCACTGCACACCTAAAGGGATACCGCTACAGCGATGAGCAGATCAGGGAAATCATCAGTACGGTGCAGCGACAAACGGGGTATATCCTCGATCCACACGGTGCCACGGGGTATGAAGCCTCCCGTACATACCTGGAAAACCATCCCGGCACCACCGCCATGTTCCTCGGGACCGCCCACCCCGCGAAGTTTCCCGAGGTGGTGAACGAATTAACGGAGAACAAATTACAATCTCCCGAAAAACTCCTGAATATAATAAAGGGCAAAAAGGTCTCTGAATATATTTCATCAGCGTACAGCGACTTCAGGCATTACCTTGAAAACATTTCCTGAATTGTGGCTGTACACAAAGCCCGACAGCTCAACGTTGAATTTTTTTTAACGCATCTTCCTTATGAACTCTAATCAGGCTCCTTAACACAACAACTTTTGTTTTCAGGTGTAATCATCCAAGAAACCACGTAAAAATACATCACCGCACACAGAATACGTATGTAACTGTATTCCTATACTTTACGTGTCATATATTCTACAAAAAAGCAGAATATATCAATAACTAAACAAGAAATAAATCGCGGCTATCACCTAAATTGATTCAAGTATATGAAATCAAAATATAGGTATGCCCACTCTGTTTTCGCCATGATCCATGGCTTAGTTTTGACGAGAACTTTAAAATGTTTAAAAACACAGGAATGCATACACCGAAAACTGATGAGTAAAAAGTAAACCAAGAAACGCATGAAAAATTTCAAATCCATATTGATAACTTTTACAATTACAGTATTCTTATCGAAGTTTGGATTTGGACAATCTGCAAGTGGCAGCGGAACAGGCACGGCTGATATTTTGGAAGCGATCCAGGTAACAAGTGACCAGACACTCCACTTTGGTGACATTATGTCGCACTACTTTTATCCCGATGTGGTGCGCATCAATTTATCGGGGACAAACAGGATTTCAATTCTTGGCTGGGCCATACTTCTTCCTTCAAATGACGGACAACCTGGTGTTTTTACAGCAACCGGAGCTCCAAACAGAAATTTCACCATCACGCTACCTGGAGATTATGAAGTATACCTTTCAAGGGACCTGGGTGGGGGTGTGGATATGAGACTTGAAAATTTTGTTTCCGACCCGAATGTATTAGGAACATTTGACGGAACAGGCAGCAGAGAATTCAGAATCGGCGCCCAGCTGGTGGTAGGGGCAAACCAGCTTGAAGGATGGTATTCCGGGACGTACGACGTAACATTAGAATACTTTTAAATAAATGACCATGGGATTATGCAGACCGCCATAGAATTTACAATTACAGGATGTAAGTAATCAACGTAACATTAAAATCATATTCAAAATCAAATCATTTTAAACAACTAAAAATTCAAGTTATGAAATCAACAATCAAAAATCTCGCAATGGTAGCTGTATTACTGGCAGCTGCAACAACTGTCTCAGCTCAAACAACAGCTGATGCAACAGCCAACATTCTTCCTGCTCTTGGTTGCGTAAACACTGCAGGTGATGCAGGTGCCCTCGACTGGGGTGATATTGTACCAGGCAGCTCTGCAACAGATGTGGTTATAAGCTCTGATGCATCCGGAACACGTTCAATTTCAGGTGGTGGAGACGCTACCCTGGTTGCAACTGATGATGGTAACTCAGCAGAATTTACTTTAACGGGGCTCGGAGATGCCGTAGTGGATCTTTCCCTCACATCAGGAAGCATAACACTTGATGATGGTTCTTCAAACACGATGGACGCAGCAATCTCCCTATCCTCAGCAACTGCAACACTTACTGGCGGTACAGCTACATTTTATGTTGGAGGTACGCTCACTGTAGGGGCATCGCAGGTTGCAGGGGCATACGCAACCACCTTTGAAGTAACCGCAGAATATCAATAGACAGGTAGAGAATGAAAATAAAGCCGCTCCTGTTTCGAGAGCGGCTTTATTTTTCAAAACTTAATGATTATCGGTCGCTGAAACCAATTATTCTTAA
>JAGYMF010000115.1 GCA_018400695.1 Bacteroidales bacterium
CAATTGTTACAGCGCATACCAGGTTCCTGAATAAAATTGAACAAGAAATGAACAAGCTACTGCTAATCTGTCTGTTAACCCTCACCGGGATCACAGCTCATACCCAACAACGAAACACCGACTATGTCGATCCGCTGCTGGGCAGCGAGGACTCCCGCTGGATCATGTTTCCCGGTCCCTCCATGCCCTTCGGAATGGTCAAGCTGAGCCCCGACAACCAGGAACTCGGATGGAAGGCAGGATACGACTACGCCATCAATAATATCGCCGGGTTCAGCCATATCCACTCCTGGACCATGGCAGGGATCCTCACCATGCCTGCCACCGGACCGCTGAAAATCATCCCGGGAACGGAAAAAGACCCCGGCCGCGGCTACCGCTCTCACTTCGATCATGCCAACGAATCGGCATCCCCCGGCTATTACAGCGTTCAGCTCGATGATTACAACATCAGGGCCGAGCTTACCACGACCATGCGTACCGGCTTTCAGCGGTATACCTTCCCGGAAAATGACAGTGCACGGATCCTGGTCGACCTGCTGATACCGTCGGAATACGGCTTCGAAATCTTCTATACCAACGTCACGAAAATCAGCGACTACGAAATACAGGGGGTCTCCTACCAGCAGAGCCTCCGGAAGGCCAACTACAATGAATACACCCTCCATTTCGTGATGCGGTTCGACAAACCGATGAAATCGTTTAACGGATGGGTGAAAGAGGAGGTCTACCGCAATACGAACCAGATATCTTCCGGGTTCGGCCACAAGGATGTGGGCGTTTTCATGGAATTCGCCACACAGGAGGGTGAGCAGGTGCAGGTGCAGACCGGGATCTCGCTGGTGTCGGGTGAACAGGCACGCCTGAACCTGGAGACTGAGCTGGATCCGTACAACTGGGATTTCGATGCTGTGCGGCGCGATGGGGAAAACAGCTGGGAGGAGCTCCTGGGGAAAATCACCGTGGAGGGCGGTACTGAGGCCGACAGGACAAAATTCTATACCAACCTCTACCGGGCATACGTGGGCCGGACTACCTGGAACGATGTGAACGGCAAGTACATGGATATGTATGAAAAGGTTCAGCAGCTTCCTGAAGGCACCCCCTCGATCTATGGCAGCGACGGGTTCTGGATCACCATGTGGAACCTCAACCAGCTCTGGCCGCTCATCACGCCACAGATAACCAGCGACTGGGTGAAATCATTCCTGGAGATCTACGACCGCGGCGGCTGGCTGCCCAAAGGACCCACCGGCATCGAGTACTCCGGCATCATGGTGGCATCCCACCAGATCGCATTTATCACCGGGGCATACATGAAGGGAATCCGCGATTTCGATGTGGACAAAGCATGGGAGGCGGTGCACAAGCTTCAGACGGTGCCCGGCGGACCACACAAAGGCGGGGGTGAGGTCGGCAACAGGAACCTCGAAGCGTACATGAAATACGGATACGTGCCCGAGGAGTACGGCCCGGTATCCAATACGCTGGAGTATGCGTACGACGACTGGACGGTGGCGCAGTTCGCCAAAGCTCTGAACAAGGAGAAGGAGTACAAGGTCTTTACGAAACGCGCCTTCAATTATGAAAACGTTTTTGACCCGGAGGTGGGATACATGCGGCGAAAACACGAGGATGGCTCATGGTACAAAGATTTCAGTCCGTTCGGACAGGTGACCTTCCTGGGACCCGGCTATGTTGAGGGGAACGCCTGGCAGTTCACCTATTTCGTACCCCACGATGTTCGCGGACTGGTGAACCTGCTCGGAGCAGAGGAATTTAACAACAGGCTGGAAAAGGGATTCGCAGAGTCGGCTCCCCACAACTTCAATTCCGAACACCTGGGCGATAACAGCCTGGCAGGGATGGGCATCCTCCCGGTAAACCATGGCAACCAGCCCAACATGCAGGCCGCCTGGCTCTTCAACTATTCAGGAAAACCATGGCTTACACAAAAATGGACCCGGGAGATCATGGACCGGTATTACGGAACGGGTCCACACTCGGGATGGCTGGGCGATGAGGACCAGGGACAGATGGGTGCCTGGTTCGTGATGAGCGCCATGGGACTGTTTCAGATGGATGGCGGGGCCTCGATGAAACCGTTTTACGAGATCGGGAGTCCGCTGTTCGAGAAGATCACCATCAAGCTGGATACTGCCTATTACCCGGGCAGTGAATTCGTGATCGAAGCCAAAGGGACTTCCCGCGAAAACCGGTATATACGGTCGGCAAGGCTGAACGGCGAAAAGCTGGAGCGGCCATGGTTTTACCACGAAACACTGGTGAACGGCGGTAAGCTGGAGCTGAAGATGGGGAACAAACCGAACACAAAATGGGGAAGCCGTCCGGAAGATCCACCACCCTCCTTGTCAGACATGGTAACCCCACAGGAGAAAGAGGCGCTGATGCAGTACGACCCGCAGGCAGAAGCAATGGAACAGTGGAACAGGGCGATGAGAGCCTATTACTACCACAAAAAGGAGCTGTTCGAGGCATTGCCGGACAGGGAAAATGAGATCATCATGGTGGGCAACAGCATTACCGACCAGGGACTCTGGACCGAGCTGTTCAACGACTTGAGGATCAAGAACAGGGGGATCGGCGGCGATGATACGGAAGGGATCCTTGAAAGGCTGGACGAGATCACCTCGTCGCAACCCGACAAGATCTTTATCATGATCGGTACCAACGACCTGGCAAAGCTAAAAACCGTCGAAGAGATCCTGGAGAATTACAAGACGATCCTGGACCGCATCGCAGCAGATTCTCCCGGCACAACGGTGTACATTCAGAGCGTGCTGCCCACCGAGGATGCGGTGCATACGACACGGAAAAACAGGGATATCATGGAGATCAACGAAAGACTGATACAGGTTGCTGAGGAGCGGGGGCTGACATACATCGACCTGTTTGCCCCTTTTGCCACTGCGGACAATAAGTTGAACATGGATTACAGTATCGACGGACTCCACCTGAACGGGGCAGGATACCTGCTGTGGAAGGAACTCATCGATGAATATATCATAGAATAATAGGTCCCAATGGCTGACCTGCCATTAATTGAATACAGATAAATACCAGATACATGCAAAAAACGCTTCCGCTCGCTGCCATGCTTTTCGTCCTGCTAACCCTTTCCGGGTGCGCACACGAAAAACCAGATGAACTGCCCAATATCATTGTGATCCTGGCAGATGACTTGGGATATGGCGATGTAGCATTCCTGAATCCAGACTCGAAAATCCCTACGCCCAACCTCAATCGGATGGCAGGGGAAGGTCTCTCCTTTACCAACGCACACGCACCGGCGTCTGTATGTACGCCTTCACGCTATTCCATGCTCACAGGCCGCTATCCTTGGAGATCCCGGCTTAAACAAGGTGTTCTCTGGATCTGGGACCGCCCGCTGATCCAGCAGCACGAATTCACTATCGGAGAGATGCTGCAGGAACAGGGCTACCACACCGCATGCATCGGGAAATGGCACCTGGGATGGGACTGGCCCACAACCGACGGTCAGCCGGCCACGCTGGACAATGAAGGACGCAACGTCGATTACGCCCGGCCCATCATGAACGGACCGGTATCCACCGGGTTCGATTACTACTTCGGCGACGATGTGCCCAGCTTTCCGCCCCACGCCTTTATTGAGAACGAACGGCTGACAGTGATGCCCTCGGCGTGGAATGAAAACGGTCCGGGTGCTCCGGGTGCCATGGCACCGGGTTGGACCTATGAAGCCCTGCTGCCGGCACTTTCTGAAAAGGCGGAGGATTATATCCGGGAAAGGGTTTCGACCGGCTCAGGTCAGCCATTCTTCCTCTTCTTCTCTATGAACGCTCCCCATACCCCTATCGCGCCTTCAGCAGAGTTTATTGGAAAAAGCGGGGCCGGACGGTACGGTGATTTCGTGGTCCAGGTGGACCACAGCGTGGGAAGAATCCTGAAACTGCTCAGGGAACAGGGCATCGATGAAAACACCCTGGTCCTTTTCTCAAGCGACAACGGAGCCGTCCCGTTCGACGGAACGAATTACACTGGCAGGTTCGGCTCAATCTACGATTACGGGCACAATCCCAACGGGAAGCTGCGCGGTGTGAAATCCGATGCCTGGGAGGGTGGCCACCGCGAACCCTTCATCGCCTGGTGGCCCGGACGAATCCGTCCGGGGACATCCGGAGCACTGGTTTCTCAAACGGATCTCATGGCTACTTTCGCAGAATTGACTAATTTCGGGCTGCCTGATACTGTAGCGGCCGACAGTTACAGCATGCTGACCCTGCTCCTTGGCAAAGATGACCGCGCAAAGAGAGGCTCCCTGATAAAACAATCAGGAAACGGCATCCTCTCCATTCAGCAGGGTAAATGGAAGCTCATCATGTCGTCGGGCAGCGGTGGAAGCTGGTCAAAACCGAAAGGTACACTGCCGGTGGCTGATACCTCCGGGGAAACCGTCGCATGGAAAAATGTGCAATTGTACAACCTGGAAGATGATCTGTCGGAACAACACAACGTGGCTGAGCAAAACCCGGAGATCACCGCCGACCTGGCTGTCCTGCTGGCTGAGCAGATCAGTAAAGGCAGAAGCACAGATGGACCGATACTTAGGAACGACGGACCGGAAACATGGAAACAGGTGGAATGGATGAATGTATTAAAATGATAACAGCAGCTTGCAAAACACAATATATGTTCCATCTGAACAAAAAAAACAAAAACATGAACATGAATTACACTCCAATTACCATCATTGCTGCAGTGCTGCTGATCTCAGGATGCAACGCGGGACAAAAAGAGACAAACGAAACCGGCCGGACCGGCAGTGTTCATGCCGACGATCATTTTACCGGCCTGTTCATGGGCGAATGCGGGGGATTCACTGGCAGTGATGGCACCTATTCGGTGCTTCTGCCCGACGGACGCACTGCCTGGATCTTCGGCGACACCTTCATCGGTGGCGTGAATCCCGACAACACACGGCAACAGCAGGACCCGATCTACATCAGGAACAGCGTGGTGGTGCAGGACGGGGATTCGCTGCGCACACTGTACAAAAACATAAATGGCCGGCGTGCCTCCTTTGCCATTCCTCCCGTGGTACTGGATGAAGGCAGTGGCGTCACCGAAGATTCGGTCTGGTTCTGGCCGGGCGACGGATATGTCGGGGACAATCAACTGATCCTCTTCTTTTCTGAATTCATCAAAACAGGAGACGACATGTGGGGATTCGGCTGGAATGGAACCTGGGTGGGTACATATTCCCTGCCCGGACTGGAAGAAATTGCCCTGAAGAAGATCATCCCCGGTGAACAAACCAACATCCATTTCGGTCACGCAGTTCTTGAGGACAAGGATCATATCTATGTCTATGGAGGCGGTGAAAAAAAGCCACATGCAGCCAGATTCCGCCGGGGAGATGTGTCCGGACAGTGGGAGTTTTTTACCGGTATGGAATGGAGCAGTGACATATCACAATCAGCCCCAATGGGAGAGATCAACGGTTCGGAACAATTCAGTGTCCTGAAAACAGATGCACGGTATGTCCTGGTCACCCAGATGAATGGAATGAACGGTGATATAAGCGCGTTTACCGCAGACACCCCCTACGGTCCATGGACCAACAAACAGACACTCTATTCCCCACCCCTGCCCGACTCAGCGCACAACCTGTTCACATACAATGCACTCGCCCATCCGCAATTCACCGAAAACGGAATGCTGCTGATATCCTACAATACCAACAGTTATGAACTGGCAGACCATTTCAGGGATGCGACCATCTACAGGCCACGTTTCATAAGGGTTCCCATCAACCTGATCGACAGCACCTTATCCAGATAATTCTTATGAAATTCACAATCGACCATAAAAGCAACATTCCACTGCACGCGCAGGTAGAGGAGCTGATCAGGGAACTGCACAGGTTGCCGGAATACCAGGAAGGAAAACTCCTGCCCAACGAGGT
>JAGYMF010000116.1 GCA_018400695.1 Bacteroidales bacterium
CATACATTTCAACCACATCACCGGGAACATAGGCATTTCCATCGGGCCTGTTGTCAGTTGCAGGTATCAGTCCGATGATATGGACCGGCAATCCGGATTTTGCAATGGCATAAAAGGCCCCGGCCACTGCAGCAGCACCAGCCATATCACATTTCATATAGTCCATCGAATCATGCGTGGGCTTCAGGCTTAGTCCGCCGGTATCATACACCACCCCTTTACCAACCAGCACATAGGGTTTGTCATTGATAGCGTCTGAAGGCTTCCATTCGAGGACAGAGAAGGTGGGGGGATCGATGCTGCCCTTGTTTACCGCGAGGAGTCCGCCCATGCGCAGAGATTCAATCTTCTTCTTATTAAACACTTCAGTAGTGTAACCAGCTTCCCTTCCCATGTTGGTAATCTCTTCTGCAAGTTTTTCGGCCGTGAGGTAGGAGAGCGGCTCATTTACAAGGTTTCTTGATAATACGGTTCCTTCCAGTGAGGCAGCGAGGTAAAGAAGATCCTGTTCACTGACCCCGTCACTCAGAAGACCCACTTCATTTAGTCTGAAGTCATCCTTTCGCTGCTTTGTAAAATATTTGTTGAAACGGTAATCCGTCAGGTACAGTCCTTCGAGGAAGGCGGTTAACTCTTCGAGTGTCACCCCGTTATTGATAATTATCACAGAGGCTGCGTCATGGTCATTCAGGTGTTTATAAAGCGCATTTGCAGCAATGCGTGCACGTTCAAGCTGTGAATTATAAGAGGAGTCACTGCTTCTCAAAACCTGGATAAAAACTGTATTGCTGGTATCATGGATGGTTGTGACATCTTTTTGACCGGCTACCCTTTGTTGGACAAGGGCATGCTTTGATGTATCATGAATGTATGCGGTAAAATCAGCCTGCTCATCACCTATTATGATCCGGTTATTGAATCCTTCGTCGTTTCCTGCCTTGAATATCTTCATTTATTTGTGTATGTATTATGGTGCAAAGATAGTATAATTAGCAGTTATCATCCCCTTTTTGCAATCTCAGATAATCGCTCCATCTGTTCAATGCTGACTGTATTTTTCTTCATTTGAATAATTCCTTCGTTGTGGAACCATTTCAGGGCCCTGGTAACACTTTCTCTGGTTGAAGCGATCATATGGGCCAGTTCGGCTCTCTTAAGATGCAGCTCAAAAAGGGAGCTTTCGTACACCTCTTCGGAGAGGTAGATAATCAGTCCTGCCACCTTGCCGAATATCTGTTTCTGGTTCAGGTTCAGGAAGCGTTTGTGGTTGCTGATCGACTCCTTGCTCAATGCGATCAGGATCTCCTGTCCAAAATTTCCATTTCCCCGGACGATCCTGCCGAAAACCTCTTTTTCTATAAAGCAAACCTCTACGTTTGTGATGGCCTGGTAGGAGAAGACGCTGGACGAATTGGTGTATAACCCTTTTAGTCCGATATAAGAGCGGGGTTTGATTAGCTGAATTACCTGGTCGGCGACAGACTCGTGCCACATGAATTCCTTTACAAATCCTGAACGCAAATAGATAACAGAGTTAAGTGGAGTTCCCTGCTTGGTGATGATCTCTCCTTTGCTATAACCTGCCTGACAGGTATTTAACTCCATATCTTCCAGCTCATTGCTGGATAGGGTATAGATGGCACAGGACCCTAAGGTACAACTGCTGCACTTTACATCAGACATGCCAGACATCCAATTTTTTTTTTGCAAGATAAAAAGAAGTGATAAACAACACAACAGAATGTGATATATATCACACCTTATTTGTTGTCTTCAGAGCTTTGTGATCGTAATTTGCCTTGCAGAAAGCGCATCTGACAGGCGCAACTGATCAGACAGTCCTTGCATTCGTACAGCAGCATTTTCAAGGATTTGATCAGAACACTAAAGCAGTTTTAATTTCATGGTTTTCCGGGCAGTGTGAACGTTACCGAGGTTCCGCTGCCCGGTTTGCTTTCAATACGGAGTGTTCCGTTATTGATCTTTACCAGGTCACGTACAACGGACAGTCCCAGGCCAGTTCCTTTCTCACCTGCCGTTCCCCGCGTTGATTCCACATGATTGTTCTGGATCTTTTTAATGATCGCTTCTTCCATGCCGATACCTGTATCTGACAAGATGATGGTAACCTCAGAACCGGTTTTTTCTGCTGTGATTGTGACCGAGCCGTTTTCCCGGGTAAACTTGATGGCATTGTTCAGGAGGTTCCGCAGGATGATCTTCAACAATGACTTATCACAATACCCTGTAAGTCTTTCACCGACATGTTGTTCGAAAGTGATCTGCTTGTTTTTCAAGGATGGGTAGAAGAGGTCGTGGAGTTCACTGACAACTTCAGCAATGTTTACATCTTCGGCATGGTATTGGATATGGTCCTCCTGTTTCATTCCCCAGTGTAGCAAATTCTCGATCAGGTCCACGGAGGAGTAGGACAGTTTGCGAAGTTCGTGAATGATCTCTGCGTTTTTCTCGTTGCCGAATTCTTCAACCATAAGGTCTGAGTATTGTGCAAGGCTGGCAATGGGACTCTTGAGGTCATGTGCGATGATTGAGAATATACGGTTTTTCATTTCGAGCGCCGTTCTGAGTTCCTTGTTTGTCTTATTCAGATCCTGTGTTCTCTTATCAATGATCGATTCAAGATTGAGATTGACATGCTGTAATTCCTCGTGCATGATGGTCCTCTGCCTGTAATTGTTGATCCATTGTCTCATCAAAAGAAGTACCTGAATGCCGATGAAAAGGAGGAAACCAACTGGCATAAGGTAGGGTGCGTTAAGAGGATGAACAGATTGTGCAACGAGGATATCATTGATTACGGTAAGCAGAAACAGGGTAAATGAAAAGAACATGATGGTGTCTTCAGTTTTCCTCTTCAGGGTGCCGAGGAAACCTCTGTAAATATAATATGTCAGGAAAAAGAGCACCGAAGAATACAGCGCATAGATGGCGTAGGAAAAGATATATGGCGGAGAGATCAATACCATGATCGATGCTGCAAGAAAGAACAGGGCATTGGCAATGGCCATCTTTTTCATAAATTTTGACGGGAACAGTTCATTCAGGTAGAATACTCCGAACACAATAGCAGTATAGAGTCCAATGTATTCCATTTTTACTGTGAGTGACCAGGATTGATCAAACAGAAAAAGTACCGGGAAGAGTCCGGTATGAAGGATTCTTATAAAAACGCCAAAGGTAGTCAGGGCAAAGAAGAGGAACGCACGGTTTTCACGTTCCAGGAAGAAGAAGGCAAAGAACAGTACAAAGGTGCCCAGCAGAATGCCGTTGAGTCCATAATTAAACACTTTGTTTGTTTCATTTTTTTTGAGTACATGGTCTGTTTGTCCGAGATTCATGTTCATCCAGAAACCGCCTCTGCGGTGTGAGAAATTGGATACATGGATAACGATCTCAAGTGTGTCAGACGTATTGAAAAAACTGTATATATATGGTTGATATCCCGGTTCTTCCAATTGCTTTGACCTGCCGATTTTTCCGTTTCCACAGATGTATGCCCCGTTGAGAAACAGTTCATAGGAGGAGTCGAACACAGGGATCTGAAGACTCAGTGAATCCGGGAAGTCTTTCGGCAGCAGGATTCTCAACCGGTAGGTCCCAAAACCAAATCCGGTAACATCTTCTATTTCTTCGTTGTAACTGGTCCAGTAGGAAGGTATTTTTCCGTATGTGTCAGGGGTAACATCTTTGTTGAACTGACCTGGCAGGAGCAATGTTTTCCAATAAAACTCCCATTCACCATTCAGGGTATGGATTGCTGCTTTATTCTCCGTATTGCGAAGGTCGAGCACTCCCTCTTTAGCAACGCGCGACCCATTCCCTGCATAGATGAATGTTGCAGGAAGTCCGATAAGAAGAATAAAAAGCAATTTTCTGGTCATCTTAGGTAACAAATTGCAATTATGTAGACAAATTTATACAAAAAACTTTCAAATGGAATATTTGAAAGTTTTTCCTGTGGTATAAGCGATGTATTATGATTACAATTGGTTATCTTAATGGCCTTGCGAACTAAAATATATGATAATGATAAATGCCCGAAATATTTTCAAAACCTTTATTATCAGTACGATGTTGCTGATCATCTCCTGCGGTCAGCCTGCTGGAGGATCTGCCAATGATCATACCCTTGAAGGAAAGAAGGTGCTGTTTGTCTGGGGAGGATGGGATGGTCATGAGCCGGAAAAATGCAGGGATATTTTTGTTCCATGGATGGAGTCGGAGGGTGCAGAGGTAATTGTATCCGATTCGCTGGGGGTGTATACCGACAGTGAGCTGATGTCATCGATCGACCTGATCGTTCAGGTCTGGACCATGGGAAGGATTACCGGTAAGCAGGAGGCCGGATTACTGGAAGCCGTGAGATCAGGTGCCGGAATAGCAGGTTGGCACGGAGGACTTGGGGATTCGTTTCGGAACAATACCGAATACCAGTTCATGGTTGGCGGACAGTGGGTTGCTCATCCAGGGGGTGTGATTGATTACCGGGTAAATGTAACAGATAGGGTTGACGAAGTGACGCGTGGGCTGGAGGATTTTGACATGCATTCAGAGCAGTATTATATGCATGTGGACCCGAACGTGAAGGTGCTCGCCACGACCACTTTCAGTGGAGAGCATGCATACTGGATCGATGGGGCTGTTGTACCTGTGGTCTGGAAGAAGTATTATGGTGAGGGCAGGGTCTTTTATAGTGCACTGGGACATGTAGCAGCTGATTTCGAGGTACCTGAGGCGTTGGAAATTATGAAACGAGGAATTCGCTGGGCTTCTGAAAGCCGAAATGGTTTTTAAATTGACATTGTCTTCTCAATTCCCTACCTTGCATGGAGTGATAACTAAAAATATCAGCCATGAAAAATTCCGGAATATATACCCTTGTACTTTTAGTAATTCTAATGGCTTCATGTCGTGGAGCGACAGATAAAGAGGCCGAAAAGCAGGCGATCATTGATGTTATTAACGCGGAGACCCAGGCATACATGGATTTTGATTTTGACAAAGTGGTCAGCTATTACATCCAGGACAGCCTGAATTTCAGGTTAACCTCTGGTGCAGACGACCATGTTTTTCTGCAGGGCTGGGATGAAGTGGAGGCCTTTTTCAGGGACGAACTCATTGAGGAAGATCCGGATACATCCGGAGATACGCGCATCCATGTTGCCAAGGACAATTACAGGATCAAGGTCTATGAGCGTTCAGCATATGTACTGTGTGATGAAACCTGGACCTATACGACGGGGGAGGATGTAATTGAGATTAATAGTCGCCAGGTGAGGTTCATGGAAAAGGTGAATGGTGAATGGAAGATCGCGTTTCTGTCCTTTATTGGGACTTCCGGTTATGCTGAGGAGGAGGAATTGGAGGAGATGGGAGTGAGGTTCAATTCTGTACGATAATCACTTAACGATTTTGACCTCTCTGGATTCGCTTTGCCATAGTCCGTGGTTGGTGCAGACGGCCATGGCTGTAAGGTTGAGGCTCACCGGTCCTGGAACGATATAGAAATCAACCTCTGCAAAGCCGGGCTTATTTCCCAGTACACCAGGTGTAAAATGCACCTCTGCGAGAAAGGTTTCCCTGTTCCACAGTTGAATATAGCTGATAAAATGGTCAGGCTGATCCGGATGGGGATATTCGGTTCCGAGTTTAACCTTTACTTTGAATTTTTCGCCTTCGTGTGCCGTATCGTCGCAAATGATGACGGGCGTGTGGCGGTCAAAATAGTCTTTTCTGACCTCTTTTTCTTCCTGGGAGATATCGACAGGGCTGAATATTCTTGGCATTGTTTTGTATATTTAGACAGCCATAAAAGTAATAAATTGAAATGATTTGTTAAAGCCGGACTGGTTCTTTAACTTGTAGCATTCATAATTCAGTTTTAGCGTATTTATAAATATAATATTCTGCGAGGCA
>JAGYMF010000117.1 GCA_018400695.1 Bacteroidales bacterium
TTGTTATTTAAAAATAAAAGAGCTTAGAAAGGGTTTGTTTGTTTTAAAATTATTCTATGCTAAAATCTCTTTCAAAAAGACAAGCATTATTTTTGATTCGGTATTAAAAGCAATTAACAACAAATTAACATTATTTTTGTTAACAATTATATTAAGTTTAAAGATAAATGAGTAGCGAGAAGCGAATAGCATTGGCCAGTGATCATGCTGGTTTTCAAATGAAACAGCAAATCATTATGCACCTGGAAACACGGGGAGTTCATTACGATGATCTTGGAACATATTCTGACGACGCAGTTGATTATCCCGATTTCGGACATCAGTTGGGAAAAAGCGTTGCTGAAGGCCATCATGCTAAAGGAATTTCGATTTGTGGTTCGGGAAACGGCATAAATATGACGACCAACAAGCATGCAGGAATAAGGGGAGCGATTTGTTGGAATAAGGAGATAGCTGTCCTGGCACGGACGCATAATGATGCGAATATATGTTCGTTGCCGGCAAGGTTTATTGATATAGAAACAGCGATCAGTATTGTGGACATATTTTTAAACACAGAATTTGAAGGAGGAAGGCATGAAAGAAGGATTCATAAAATAGATCTTTAACAACGATGTTATCTACCACCAGCAAATATGCAATTCGCGCAACAGTTTATCTATCTGTTTTCTCAACTGATAAAAAGAGGATTGGTATAAAGCAGATTTCGGAAAAGCTTGATATTCCATCGCCTTTTCTGGCGAAGATCTTACAGATGCTTGCGCGGAACAGGATCCTGGTGTCTACCAAGGGTCCGCATGGAGGATTCAGCCTGGGTCGTCCAGCTGAGGACATCACGTTAATGGATATTGTTGCGGTGATTGACGGAACAGATATTTTCGACCTTTGCCTTATACGAACAACACCATGTTCAGATAAAGAACCATGTGGTTTACATGATCAGTTTCATCCGGTCCGCAGAGACCTGAAGAATTTTTTTATCAATCAGACCGTTGCAGATCTTTCTTCCGAGTTCAGGAGAGACAAGGACAGGATCAGGATCTGAGTTTTTTGAATATAAACATTAGGACGGCACCAGATAATATGCCGGCAAGATTGGCCAATATATCCCAAACATCCCCCGATCTGTAAGCTATCAGTGTTAGCTGTACGATTTCCATCAGAATTGAATAGGTGAATATTCCTGAAAGAATCCAGGCGACTTTAATAAAATTGAAATACCTGTTCTTAAGAAATTCATGCAGGACCACAATAGTAAATGAGCCATACATGAGGGCATGTATGATTTTATCCATTCCGGGAAAATAGAAAGAAGGGGTATCTCCTTTGATATCCGGGGGAATAATACTTAGGATCAGTATCAATATTGCAAAGAGGATGGTTACCACGATTCCTCTCCAGTTTTTTTCCTGTGTCATATATATTGGTTGTAAAGGTAGAATTTCTTATATTCCATTCCTTTCGGCCGGTAAAATTAATATCATTTAACAAAATGTCAGAGATCATCAGCACAAATAAGCTTCTTTCGCTTCTGCGGAAAGAAAAGATAGGTACCTGGTTTGACCTGGGCCTGTTTATTGACAGGTTCAGGGAGAAGGATGAAATTGAAGACCGGGGTGTTATAATGGGATTTGATGATTTCTGTAACCGGCACAAAAGCGGCGGTTTGGGTTTTGTGACTTTTCATTATATGGTGGATGGGGTGACGGTGGAAATTGGCAAGCAAGCCAGGTTGTTTGAGAAAAATTTGCCGGGCATGCCTATTCATTATATCGGAGGGGTATTCAGGAATAAATCAGAAACCCTGATCAGTCAGCATTACAAAACACATACAATCAATGAACTGAAAGGATTTAGTGAATGGAATTTGTACCAGGATCTTTTTCTTACTACACTGGAAAGGGGTAGTAAAAAATACAATGAGCTGATTATTCAATTGTGGGATCAGACATTAAGAATTATTGATAAGCTGGGAAAATATATTGAAAAAGAGGGTATCAGCCTTTTGTATGTAGTAAATGTTTGTTCCAATCCCGGCAATGTTGCTGCAGCACTTGCACTTGTAATTCTCTCTGAATATAAGCGCATTCCGGTGATCAACAACAATCATGACTTTTATTTTGAGGGCGGAAACAGCAAATTTGACAGAAAATCAAAAGGGCTTAGAAAGGGGCCGAGGGATTTTTTCTTTACGAATGCCCACCTTGGTGAAGTGTTTTCGCTTATTGAAATGTTGTATCCATGGGATTCGAAATACTGGTTAAACGTGAACATCAACCGTTCGCAAACGGATTTCCTGATAAGGTACAAGGGACATAATCCTGCCAGAGTGTTGGAAATAGGCACTGCGGTAGACACTACGATTTACACGAACAAGGATAAAAGGAGGAACATCAATGCCTTTCTTCAATTTGAAAATGTGCTGGCCCGTTATAAGACAAGACTTATCTCCTATTCGGTTGAGGATGTAGAGAACAATGAGCTGGTTTCGGAGAAAAATCCCAAACCGATCCTGATCGGAAACAAGACCCGGCCGGTGGAAAAATTTATTGCAGAAAACATTATATTTCTACAGCCGACACGAATCATCTCCAGAAAAAGAATAGAGCTGGGGTTTGCATTGCTTCGGCGGCTGATCGAGAACCAGGAGATCAGGAACCGTTTTTTGACAACGCCGAATTTGAAGATCACGATTCTGATCAGTGGTCCCATTGCCGATGGACATTATGATTATTACCGAAAGGTGATTGGGCGTTTCAGGCAGTTATTGAATGAATTGCCACAGGAATTCAGGCATAGAATTTTCCTTGCACTATTATTGGGAGAACTTGACAAAGAGGCTTTTATCAGTAGATTTAAAGAACCGATAGGTATTTCAGACCTGTACAACATCGCATCATTGATCCTGCTTCCAAGTAAAACAGAGGGAAGGGGGCTTCCAATCATAGAGGCTACCGCCTGCGGAACACCGATCTTCTGCAGGAGGTATGAACCCGAGGTTGTCTATTCTGAAGTAATAGGGGAGCACCTGGGAGAGCAGGACCGCTTGAAGGTTTATGAGTTCAGGGGAAAGAAGATCACAAAGAAGATGGCTGGCCAGATTGTTGAACGGATCTTTTTTCCACATAAGTTTGCAGAAGAGACCAGGCATAACAAGCGAATTGTTGAAAAGCGTTACAGCCTGGAGGCTTTAAATAAGAACATCAGTCAGATTATACAAATCCTGTATACCCAGACACTTCCTGAGGAGCATGAGCGGAGATTAGCGGATGATGCATTGAGAAGGTATGGTGAGATGGTTGCTTTTAGCAATGAAGACCTTGATTTCCTGATTCATAAAGCACACAGGCAATATCTTCCCGGTTATGGCCGACTCTCCTTTATGTTGATGCTGAAATCACTGATCGATCCCAGTTATTTCAGGATTGAACAGCAAAAAACCCGCGGCAGCCTGTTTTATTTTGCGAGGGAGATAATCAGCGAATACTCCGGAACAACCACGCTTTCAGCAGAGAAGATCTCCCTGTTTTATAATTCGGTGTACCATCTTTTTCATGTGATGGAAGCAGAGGTTTCCATTCGTCATGACCATTCCATGGCATACAGGCACAGGAACAGGAACAATTATTTATATCAGAAATACACTTTTCAGGAGTTAACGGGGGTTGTTAATTTGCTTTACCAGTCTGTCATTTGTCCTGATCCGCGTGTAAAGGTTGATGTGAGCCCCCAGTTTTTTACGGACTGGAACCTGGCGTTGTTACAATTATCAACCAGCAATTATCTTGCAATTGATAACCGGGAGGAGTTGATAAAGAAATTGCAGTCCAATATTCCCATTGCCTATTTTCCCGGTGAGTTCATCATGTATGAGCTGGAATTTTTTGCACTACAGGCGATCCGGTCGAGGCTTCATCTTACGCTGGAAGAGGAGCTTACAAGTGACCTGATCCTGGAAAAGAAGGAGGAGATACAACCAGTATATATTTTTGCACAGGAGAAAAAGATTGGTAAGCAGCTGGACCGGAAGGAAATAGAAAAATTCATAGCGACCGGTTTTTCGCGTGAGCTCCGGTTGCTATATGAATTTGCACTGGTCCGTATTGTCACAACACGGCAGTTGTGCGTAGGGATTCATTTTCCGCAGCTTGGAGAGGAGGCGCTTGCTGTGTTGAGGAAGATACGGGAACAGGGTGGTTTTTTGCTTACCAACAGGCGGCATGCAGCGATGATGACGGATATTGTGAATATTGACCGTTTTCATATAGGAAGGGTGAGGGGATCGTTGTCCGCAAACATAATGGGGATACCGGAGGAAAGCGGTTATATTCAGTATGTGCCGGCCGGTTTGCGGGCTACGCTGGCTTATCCGACGCCAGTGCAGACAGCCAGGGACCTTGATAATGCGTTGCATGGAGAGACATACCAGTTGCTTAAAGAGCAAACAGGAGAGGAGACAATTGCGCGGGCTCTGGTTGAAGATGCGGAGCGCAGGGGTTCACCTGTGATGCATGTGCTGGAAAATTTGTTAAAGGAAAAGGAGGAGACAGGACCATTGCAATATTCCTATATAACAGGGATTTATGAAGATGGAAATCCATATAATGGTGTTTTCGCGCGGATCAATCTTCACGCAGATTCCTGGAAATTCAGTACGGTGAGTACGCGTGATGATCCTGTAACGGTAGCGGAATTTGTACAGGATTTTGAGAAGAAAACAGGGAAGCAGGCACGGCTGGCGTGGAATGGGGGATATATTCTGAATCCGGAACTTGTAGGAAAACTGGGCCTTCCGGAATCCTATATTGGCTCACCACTGGGCCTCCTGATACAGGAGGGAACGTGTTTATGTCCGCCATTATTTAATAAGGCCGCCTTACTGATCGACAGGCAGGGGAGGGCAGAGATCCGGCGGGTAAATTGCAGAAACGGTATTGTACTTAATTTCGGGGAGAAGAAAATAGTGTTTTCCGGCAAGCAATACAATATGGATGATCCCGGGGATGCGCCGGCCTATTATGATCTCATGTATCCGCAAGAAACCATTCCGGGCAACGGGCGAACAGTGGTGAGGTTGTCGGGCCGGACCATCAAGGAGATTATTGTTACTGGAAAGGGACAGGAGATAGGGGTGATTCCTGTGGGACTCACACTTTCATTTCCGCCGGGTCATGTGCCTGAAATGCTGCAGGTGAACCAGGAGATAGCGATCATAATACCGGGATTTGAAAACATTTTACATGCTGTTGAGGCGGGTCCGATGTTACTGGATGAAGGCCAATGGTCGATCGATATGCAGGCAGAGGGCTGGAAAACACCAAACTCGATAGCGACCCAGGCAGCACGGCTTGACTATCTGGATATGCGGGGACCAAAGATTGCGGTTGGAATGAACGAACAGGGAGAATTAATGGTGCTGACCGTGAACGGGAGAATCCGTGAATCGGTGGGGGCGACCCATAGTGATATGGCGGGAATCCTGGCCAGGCACGGAATGGTCAGGGCCATGGGATTTGATCCGGGGGGAAGCAGTACCCTGTTTGCAGATGGCAGGATATTGAATATTTCACCATACAACCGGGCATATGAACTGAATAACTATGCATTACCTCCTCAGCCCAGGGCGGTATCCAATGCAGTGATTGGTTATTTATAAAAGGAAACGCACATGGCAGGAATATATATCCATATCCCGTTTTGCAGGCAGGCGTGCCGGTATTGCGATTTTTATTTTACAGTGAGCCTGCAATACCTGGATGGATATGTATCGTCGTTGATTAAAGAGATAGGGGAGCGTAACGATTCGGCGGTTGGTCGTGATACAACGACGCTGTATTTTGGAGGAGGAACCCCTTCTGTGCTGACAGAAAAACAGATGGGAATGATCCTGGAAGCTATTCAGAAGTGCTATC
>JAGYMF010000118.1 GCA_018400695.1 Bacteroidales bacterium
GTCGAGGGGAAGCTGACAGTACCAAGATCCAGTTTTATGCATGGTGTGAAAGCTTTTGTGGGATTTTCGGACAGGTGCGGACCCGGGAAGATGCTTAATGATGTTCAAGGTGCTTGCCCTCCAGGTACATCAAAAACATCAAATCTTAATTTTTCTTCAATAACTACGGTTACCTTTTTGAAACATGTAAGCGGGAAGTTACAATGTACAAAAAATGGCAAATAAGGATGTACCAAAAACACCAAATAAGGATGTCCATTTTTTCAATTTAAACCTACAAAAAAATCAAAGAACTTTTCGGACAGGTACGGACCCGGGAAGATGCTTAATGATGTTCAAGGTGCTTGCCCTCGAGGTACATCTGGTAATACCTGTCGATGATCTTTGCTTTTTCTGTTCCTGCTTTTTCCTGCCTGGCTGCATATTCCGATCTTTTCTCCCCTTTTTGCCGCGGCAGGAAGAGTGGATTGTTCAGCAGTTCTTCTTCGTATGGATCCCTGAAGTATTTCAGGACAAAGATCTCAGGGTGGATCTCCCACACCTTCAGGGTTCCGTCCGTACCTGCACTGATGAATGCTTTTCCCCCGGGGAGGAAGGCGATATCCGGAATACTGCCTTTATTTTCCAGGTAGGCGTAAAGCTGTTCGCCGCTGGCGACGTCCCACAGCTTGATCGCCTGGTCGGCAGATGCGCTCAGCAGGTATTTTCCATCCGGACTGAATTCGATTTCCAGGACCATGTCCTGGTGTCCCTGTAGCAGCTGTAAGTTTTTTTCCGCTGCAATGTCCCATATTCTAACCGAACGGTCCTCTGATGCTGCAGCCAGCAATGAACCATCTGGACTGAAGGCGACATCGTAAATATTGCCTGAATGTCCGTGGAAGGTCCGGGTCACTTCACGCGTTTCCAGGTCCCACAGCAGAACGGTTTTATCATTCGACCCACTGGCAATTTGTTTTCCATCGGGGCTGAAAGCCACTGCCAGGGTGATATCGTCGTGTGCCCGCATGTAGGCTTCAATCTTCGCGTCATAGACGTCGAGCAACAAAAATGTTTTGTTGACTTCGGTGCTGACGATCAGTGTGCCTGTGGGATTGAGATCCATGCTCCACATGGTATTCCTGTGATGCCCCCAGCTGTTGATCTTTGTTCCTGTAGTATCGTATAGCACGATCCGGTTGCCGGCGGTAAGGAAAATGACATCCATTTTCGGACTCACCCCGATGTCGAAAATCGGTGCTGATGCTGCATTTTCCACAATAAATACCTCTTCGAAAGTTTTTACATCCAGTACCCTGAGGGTTCCGTCCTCGAATCCAGCCAGCATCCATTGCTGGTCAGGAGATACCGCCACGGCGGTCACCGGCGTTTTGTATTCAAGCGAACGGATGATATAATCCCTGGGCTGCGCGGAAAGAACCATTGTTGTAAAGGTGACGCATAGCAGAAGACCGTATTTTCTCATTTTGTTTTTATTTGTGGTTCATCGCAGGCTCATGAGTTCACGTTGCCCGGTGTAAATTTCAGATCAAATCTCCGATAAACCAGTATTCGTGAGCTCACAAGTTCGCTTCATGGTCGTATTGAACAAATTTGATAAAAGATGATGGATATACCGTCACATTTGGCCATAAAAAGATCATTTGTTAAATGTAGCGGGTTTCCTGCACTTATATTTATTAATTTAGATTGATTCTAATATCTTTGTCGTCTCAAACAAACAGGGGAACATTATGGTATCGGGTTTTATTTCAGATTTTGTGCGTGAGCTCTGGGTCCTTCTGCAGGAGATGGCACCCTACCTCCTGATCGGTTTTCTTTTCGCGGGAATCCTAAAGGTCTTTTTTCCGGGAAGAATTATCCGCAGGTATATTGGCAAATCCAATTTCAGATCAGTCCTGAATGCCTCACTCCTGGGTGTGCCCATGCCCCTCTGCTCTTGCGGAGTGCTGCCAACAGGAATCAGCTTTTTCAAGAACGGTGCCTCTAAGGGTTCTACCGTCTCTTTCCTGGTTTCGACACCGCAGACAGGCGTGGATTCGATCATTGCCACCTATGCCATGCTTGGATTGCCCCTCGCCATCCTGCGGCCTGTGATTGCCCTTCTTTCCGGAATACTGGGTGGAACGCTGACCAATTACCTCGGGGGCAGTGTGGAGGCTGCAGAACAGGTAAAAAGCGATGATGAGAATGGCGACCGTTCTTTCAGGGAGATGATGCGCTATGGGTTCGTGGAGATGATGCAGGATATCAGCAAATGGCTGATCATCGGGTTCCTGATAGCGGCGTTCCTCTCGGTGGTGATACCAGATAATTTCTTTGTTACAACAGTCTCCAATGAATACCTCTCCATGCTCGTCGTACTTCTCGCTTCTGTGCCGCTGTATGTGTGTGCCACAGGGTCGATTCCGATTGCCGCAGTGCTTCTGCTGAAGGGGTTGTCGCCCGGTGCTGCCATCGTTTTCCTGATGGCGGGTCCAGCCACCAATGCTGCCACCATGGCCGTGATCAGTAATACGATGGGCAAAAAAACGTTCTGGATATACCTTCTGAGCATTGTAGGTGGTGCAATGTTGTTTGGCACGCTGGTCAATGAATTTATTCCACGGCAATGGATCATGGCGTCGATCCCGGAATTGCAACACGGTAGTGCGCATCATCATGGAAGGAACCTGATCAAGGTAATCTCAGGTATTGCGATTATCCTGCTTATCGCCAATGGATATTTACAGAAATATCTTGAAAAGAGAAGGGTGAAAAAGAGTGGGTCAACATTTGAAAACATGAAAGAGATGCAAATATATACGGTCGAAGGGATGACCTGTAACCATTGTAAAGCCTCGGTAGAGAATGGTATCAGGGAAATGGACAAAAATGCAGAGATCTTTGCCGATCCTTCGGGCAATGAGTTAAGGGTTTCTGCCGTTACGCTTACTGAAGAAGAGATAAAAAGTAAAGTGGAATCACTCGGGTATGTTTTTAAAGGAAGGAAAGCGCGTTGACACTCAATGATCTTCAGACCGGTGATTCTGCTGTGATCAAACGGATCCATGGTACAGGAGCCTTCAGGAAACGGATCACGGAGATGGGTTTCGTCAGGGGCCAGCATGTGACAGTAGTAAAATCCACACCTTTTAAGGGACCTGTGGAATACCGCATCATGTCAGGAACGGTGTCTCTCAGACGCAGTGAAGCGATGCTGATTGATGTGACAGTGGGTATTCCCAGGTCAGAGATCAGCGATGCTCTTTTTCAACCCATCTTTACAGAAAGCATGGGTCCTGCCAATGACTTCGTACCAAAAAAGAAGATCTCTGTGGCCCTTGTTGGAAATCCAAATTGTGGCAAAACAACCCTCTATAACAGGTTGTCACGCTCCAATGAACGGGTTGCGAATTATTCCGGCGTTACAGTAGGAACGGCGGAGACCAGTCTGACCTATAAAGGGTATGAGATATCTTTTACTGACCTTCCGGGGACCTATTCCCTGTCGGCCTATTCGGAGGATGAGGTAATTGTAAGGGATTTCCTGAACAAGAGGCGACCGGACGTGGTGGTAAATGTGGTGGATGGTGGCAACCCGGAGCGGCACATGTACCTTACTACACAGCTTATCGACATGGGGATTCAGATGGTCATGGCCCTGAATATGTATGATGACCTGAAGGCACGGGGAGATAAGCTGGACATTGCCAGCCTCGGAAGACTGATCGGTATACCAATTGTTCCTACGATCGGTAGACATGGCAAAGGGGTTTTCCGCCTCCTCAACCGGATCATACAGGTGGTTGAGGAGCGTGAGCCGCTGGTTAGACATACCCATATCAATTATGGGGAAGAGCTGGAGCTGTCAATCAACCGGATCGAGTCGGAGCTGGGACGGTTTCAGGAAGAGCTGGAAGGGCAGCACATCCGGTATTTTGCGATCAGGATGATAGAGCGGGACGATTACTGTATGCATGTGCTCGCCAGATTGCCGCTCTTTGAGGAGGTCAGGCCCGTTATTTCAGAGGAGATCAACCGCCTGGAGAACCTGTTCCGGGAGGATACAGAGACCCTTATATCCAACGCACGCTATGCCTTTATTGCCGGTGCACTGAGAGAGACCTATAAAAAGGGGACCAGGGATCGTGCACTCTCCCGCACACAGAAGATAGACCGTGTGCTGACCCATAAGTATTTTGGATTTCTGATTTTTCTGACCATCCTGTTCGGGATGTTTCACGCCACCTTTTCGCTGGGTCAGTACCCAATGAACTGGATCGAAGCAGGGGTTGACTGGCTGGGTAGTGGTATCTCGGGATTGCTGCCGCAGGGGATGTTGAAGGATTTTATCGTGGACGGGATCATAGGGGGTGTTGGCGGGGTGATCGTCTTCCTTCCAAATATCCTGATCCTCTTCTTTATCATCTCCTTGATGGAGGATACCGGTTATATGGCGCGTACAGCATTTATTATGGACCGTGTGATGCATATTTTCGGACTGCACGGGAAATCGTTTATTCCAATGATCATGGGATTTGGCTGTAATGTTCCGGCAATCATGGCCACCCGGATGCTTGAAAACAGGCGTGACCGGATCCTGACCATGCTGATCATTCCCTTTATGTCGTGCAGTGCACGGCTGCCGGTATATATCCTGATCGCCGGGGCGGTTTTTCCCGGACAGGCAGGGAACATTATCTTCCTGATGTATCTCATCGGAATCCTCTTTTCCATTGCCATGGCCTTTCTGCTGAAAAGCACCCTCTTCAGGAAGAGCGAGGCTCCCTTTGTGATGGAGCTGCCTCCCTACCGTGCTCCCGGTTTGAAGGTTGTGCTGAAACATATGTGGTTTAAGGGAGAATTATACCTGAAAAAGATGGGTGGGGTGATCCTGATCGCTTCAGTGATTATTTGGGCATTGGGGTATTTTCCAAGGAATGTGGAATTGTCAAGAGATTATGACGCCCTTATCGCAAAAGAGGAGCAGAAGCTTGAGCAGCTGAAAGCCGGAAAGATTATGGATTCTCTTGCCAGTAATACTGCGCAACAGGAAATCAGCATCGGGGAGATCGAAGGGGAGATCGAATCAAAGATTGGTAGTTATTATGTAGCAAGGGATAATGAACAGCAGGCGGGTTCGTTTATCGGAGTGCTGGGCCATGCGATCGAACCGGTGATCAGGCCGCTGGGTTTTGACTGGAAGATGGGGGTGAGCCTGCTGGCCGGATTTGCAGCCAAAGAGGTTGTTGTTAGCACAATGGGAGTGCTTTACCAGGTAAGTGATGCTGAGAATCAAACTGTTTCACTTCAGGAGAAACTGCGCGAGCAGCGGTATACCGCAGGACCGAAAGAGGGACAAAAAGTATATACACGGCTTTCGGGGTTCAGCTTTCTGTTGTTTGTTCTGCTTTATCTTCCCTGCGTTTCCGTGATCGTGACAGTGGGCCGCGAATCGGGAAGCTGGAAATGGGCCGCCCTTGTGGTATTCTATACGACATTCCTTGCCTGGTTTACAAGTTTTTGTGTTTATCAGATAGGTTCTCTATTTTAGCTGACCTGTTTTTATTGTATAGCAACAAGTTGCCATCAGCGTATATGAATATGAAGCAACGGACTTATTGTAATTCGCTAATTAACGATCTATTTAGATGAAGAGACGCTCTTTTTTAACCGGTATGCCGTTCTTTGGCATTTTGGTGCTGGTGATGATCATCGTAATGGCGCTGGCCACTTTTGTCGAGAGTGCCCAGGGCACCAATGCGGCATGGGCACTTATATACGATACATGGTGGTTTGAACTGATCTTTTTCCTGGTGCTGATCAATCTCACTGGCAATATCATCAGGTATAAATTGT
>JAGYMF010000119.1 GCA_018400695.1 Bacteroidales bacterium
TACCGGCCTGTATGCTATTCTGGCATGTTAATACTCCTCCCGGGGGAATTTCTTCTCGGCCCATTCGCCAACCCAGAACATACCCATGGCTACGAAGATGATACCCAGCACAACAACACCATCCTTCAGCCCAAGCTTTTCACTCAGCGTAGGGATGCCCAGGTTCTTTGCATAGAAGAATTCTTCGAGCAGCGGAAATGCCTCTGCAAAGATCAATACACCAACCACCAGTCCTCCGATAAAGAACATGGCGTCGATCTTGCCGATCGATGCAGCGCAAAAGCTGGTACCCGGACAGAAGCCGCCGATGATAAAACCGGCGCCCATGATAATCCCGCCGGCGATGGTTGAATAGAGGTAGGTTGGATTGATATACACCAGGTCGAGGTTGATCCAGTTGAACAGGCTCAGGAACAGCAGCCCGATCATTCCTGTGATGGCTGCGGTGAAGAACACCTTCAGCACCACGGTATCATAGCCGTAAAAAACACCGGCAAGCTTCCTGCTGGAGGAGAATCCGCTGGCCTCCAATACAAAGCCGAATCCGATCCCGATCAGGAAGGCAAACAGGAAATTGCTGTTCTGAGAGATAATGTCATAGCTGATTAATGGTCCCATATCGTGTGTCGGTTATTTTGTTTATATCCAGTTTTTTCTGAAGAAATAGGCGAGCGCGAAGGCTGTTCCGAAGATGAAGGCCATGGAGATGAATCCACCGAGCGAAAGCACTGCCATGCCGCTAAGTGCCGATCCGCTGGTACATCCCCTGCCGAGCTGTGATCCGAAGCCGAACAGGATCCCGCCGATAACAGCGAGGATGATCCGCTTTTTGGAGGTGATCTTCGGTGAGTGTTCTACTTTTAGTTTCAGCCGCTTGAAGAGCACCCCTGACAGGAATGCACCTACGATCACGCCAAGCATCTGGAAGACCAGCCAGGCCTTTAATGGCTTGTCGTCGTGGCTTTCGGTATAGTCGCTGTAGTAGTTTTTTTCTGCTGCGTGCTGCGGAGCTACCGTCTCTACCGTGGCGACCACTGCGCTCTTCACGGCACCTGAAGCTCCCAGGCCCCTTCCGGAGACAAAATTGGCGGCGATGAGTACCAGGCCAAGCAGCACGCCTCCCACGTAGGGGTTGAGGTACTTCGTTTTTGGTTTTGTTTGCGTGGGTGTATTCATTTCCTGTACAAATTATTATGTGTTAATATAACCACCTGCTCTCCTGTCCTGCAAAAGCGATCAGGAAGCGCATCATCAGGCTTCCGAAGAGCACCAGGAGGGCTGGTATGACCACCGGTATTTTGTATTTGCGAAGCTCGAGAACCTCCAGGATCACCGGAACGATCATGCCCAGGATCACTACGAAGATCCAGAACGACGCGGTGTAGGGTCCGCCGAGAAACAGCCCGGCAGCATCGATCTGTACCTGTGTACTTGCTAAAAAACCCATGAACATGTGGACGATCAGGAACATCTCTACGGCGATGATGCCGATATCGATCTTTGCGAACAGTGTTCGCTCGGCATGGTCCTTCGACAATAGCATGATCATCGCAGCACCCGCCGAGAGTCCCGATGCCAGGAAGAGTGGCCCGAGAATCGAGGTGTTCCATAACGGCCGCGCATTGAATGCAGAAAAGAGGATCCCGGTATATACCCCGAGGATTACCGAGGATACCACCATGATCCAGGCCAGGATAAGCTTGTGCTTCATAAAAAATGTTTCCAGATTTTTTAGCACATCGAACTTCCAGTCCCACCGCGGAAACACCTCCCGAACCTTGATCGCAGCCCAGATGAAGGAGAGCGGTGTCACGAGCATGAGCACCCATGCACCCCACGACATGGGCGATTCGATCCGGATGGTGGTATAGAGCCTCCAGAAATAGAGTTTGTGTTTCAGGTCAAGAAACAGGGCGATCAACCCGAGGATCAGTAAAAAAGGTACGATCAGCGGTGCTTTGCTCACCGCTGTGGAATAGGCCTTCTCCTTGCCCATGATGGTGTACATCCCGGCAAAAAAGAGAATTCCGGCCGCCAGTCCTCCAAGGAACAGGTAGAGCGGTATCTGCCAGTGCCAGATATTCAGGTGTGGGTCGATGTATGGATTTGCCCTGCCGCTTACGATAATCTCTTCTCTCATAGCTTGATTACATAAGGAAATACAATTGTGGTTCCGTTCCCGCTTCGGGAATCAGCGTGGTGTATTTTCTGATTTTCAACATTTTGGAAACCGGACTGTTTGGGTCGTCCAGATCGCCGAAATACATGCATTTCGTCGGACAGGTGGCGACGCAGGCGGGCTCCAGCCCCTTCCTGATCCGTTGAATACAGAAGGTGCATTTATCCACATATCCATCCGGATGGGAGTACCGTGCATCGTAGGGACAGGAGTTGATACACGCCCCGCACCCGATGCACTTGTTTTCAGTAACCAGCACAATCCCGCCGTCGGCGATGTGGCTGGCGCCCGTCGGACAGCACCTCACGCAGGGAGCATTGCTGCACTGGTTGCACCGTTCTGACCTGATCTCAATCTCCAGTTGGGGATAGGTGCCATTGGTCACCTCCACCACCCAGTCGCGGCAGTAGCCGATGGGCACATCGTTTTCGGTCTGACAGGCCACCACGCAGTCGCTGCAGCCTACACATTTCTTCGTATCTATGGCCATCGCGTACCTCATGATGCCACCTCCTCTCCTGCGGGTTCAAACTTAAAGGTCACGAAATTCCCCCTCATGCCGGTGCCTCCCATGATCGGATCCATGTGCACCCGCGAGATCAGCTCAGAATCGCTTGCTCCACTTCCATGGGCGCGCGACAGTTTTTTATTGTCATGCCCGAACCCATGCACCATAAATACGCTGTCCCACCGTATCCGCTCTGTCACCCGCGCTTTCACCGGGAAGGTCGACCGGATTCCGTCCTGGTTCTCGAGGTAGAGGTACTGCCCGTTGGTAATCCCCCAGATCTTTGCCACTTTGGGATTGATCCACACCGCATTCTCACCCATCAGATCGGTCAGGTTCGGGTTGTTGGCTGTCCGGCTGAACGTATGCATGGGTGCGCGTCCGTAGTTGAGGCGGTAGTATCCCTCAGGCGGTTCTTCGTGGGGCGTGTAGACGGGAATGGGATCGAATCCTTCATTTGCAAGGTCGGTGCTGTAGAGCTCAATTTTTCCGGTATTGGTGAAAAACTCCACATCCTGACCCGGATAGAAATAGAGGTCATCATAGCTGCGTTCATAGGTTTTTACACCGATCTTCTTCATCTCCTCCAGCGAAGTGCCGATCTGTTTGAACTGCCAGTCGAGCATCTCCTCAATGCTGTTCCAGCTGAAATAATCTTCCAGTCCGAGCCGTTTCGCCAGCTCTTTTGCCATCCACGATGCCGGTTTTGAGTTATAAAGCGGTTCGGTCGCCGGCATTCTGAGCGCCACAGCCGGCTTACGGTGCGGGCTTACCCGCACACTGTCGTACCGTTCCAGGTAGGTACATTCCGGCAGCACCACATCGGCCCAGCCGGTCACCTCCATCGGCATGGTATCCACCACCACCATCAGCTCCAGGTTCTGAATCGCCTCTATGAGCTTCCTGCGGTCGGGAATGGTCTTCAGCAGGTTGGTACCGTTCACGATCCACCCCTTGAAGTTGCATGCCTTGCTGAGGGTCGGCACTGTGGCGTCGCAGATTCCCGATGCCAGTGTTTCGTAAGCGAGGTTAAACTGATCGGGGAAGGCGTCCTTCCAGCTGCGCGAAGGGGTGGGGAAGGGCGGATGCGGCCACGAAGGCAGGTCCACCTTTTCGGGGACGTAGTATCCGCCCCTTCGGCCCCATGAGCCAAGCAATGCGTTCAGTATCGCCATGGCCCTGAGCCGCTGCGTGTCGTCACCGTACCATGTCACGTGCCGTCCCGGATGGATGATCACCGAGGGGGAGGCGTTGGCCATCTCCCGGGCCGATTCCCGGATCAGCTCCGGTTTGATGGTTGTGATGCCGTAGGCCCATTCGGGGGTCATGTTCTTCACGTGTGCCTTCAGCTGTTCGAAGCCAAAAGTATATTTCTCAACGTATTCTTTGTCGTACGACTCCTCATAGATCAGCACATGGATCCATGCCAGCAGCAGGGCGATATCGGTGGCAGGCTTGATGGGGAGCCAGAATTTCGATTTGCTTGCCGCAATGCTGAAACGCGGATCAACAGTGATGATCGAAGCCCCTTTATCGATGGCGTCCGACATCTCCTGTACCTGTCCGTTGTGCATGTTCTCACCGAGGTGGGAGCCGATCAGTACCAGACAGCGGGTATCGCGGATGTCGATTCTTTCGGGACTGCCCACCCCTTCGCCGAAGGTGGTCTGGAATGCCACTTCGCGCGGACCCCGGCACTGGGCGTAGGAGGGAGCGGCAATGCTTGAAGAGCCGAAGGCTTTGATCAGCGTTCCGAAATAGTCACCACCGGAACCGTGCGTCAGCAGCGCGAAACACTCAGGACCATACTCTTCAGCAATACGCTTCATTTTGTCAGCGATATAGTCGAAGGCTTCATCCCAGCTTGCCTCGCGGAACGACTGCTTTCCGCGCTCTTCGGTTCTGATCAGCGGCGTTTTCAGCCTGTCCTCATCGTAGTACATCCCCGGTCCGCCGGTACCCCGTGGACAGAAACGGCCGTTGCTGTGCTGGTCTTCATCGTTGCCGACCACCTTCCAGATGGATCCGTCTTCATTTTTGTATACCCAGCCAGCACACTTCCAGAAACAGATCTCGCAATAGGTGGGCGTCCGTGTAACGTTTATCTTCAGTTTTGTGCCATCAGGAGGGGTGTCTGCAAGCGTTTTGTAGAAACCATATGCCGATGCGCTGACCGCCAGTCCGCCGATGCCCAGACCTGAAATTTTAATGAAATCCCTTCGACTTGCCATTGATTTTCTGTTCTCTTAAGTGTGACTCATATTTCCATGCTCCAATATTGTCGAGCCGCCTGGCACCTTTTCTGCGCTCTTAAGTGTGACTCAAATACCAGATGAACGAAATTAGGGAATAATCCTGTTCATTGAATCAACGATCTTATGCTGAAAAATATATACATATCCAGATAGTTCGTAAAGATTTGTAAGACAGAAATATACGACTATTTATAATTAAAATAAATTATCCGAAAGGTTTGCGGGGTCCGGCCGGGAACATTGATTTGCCGGTGGAAAGAGAGGGGGGGCTGAAGGTTGTGTTGTTGTCGGGGGTGAAGATGTTGTAAAGGGAAAAATCATGTAGTCAGATGGTGTCAAAGGGTGTGTTCCGGGATTGTCTTTACAGGTGGTCTGGTAAACTTTTCAGGTCCGACTGACTGTTCACATTTTCAAACAGACGGTCGTGGTAGAAGGGCATGGGTGGGCCGACGGGGACGATCAGGGTGTGTGCCTGCTGACAGATGCGGTGGACAGCAAAGTTGCGCTGGTTGATCAGCTTTCTGAAGGTGGGCACCGCACTTTTCCGGTAGATGCCGCAGAGCGGCTCGGGCTGTCCGCCGGGTGGTTCGGGGAGGATGATGTCGTAACGCTGGCTGGATCGTGTGCGCACACGGTCTTCGTGACCGGGTTTCCGGGCGTGTTCCAGCAGCATCCTGAAGAGGTCTTCGTGCAGCAGCGGCATGTCCCACGATACGATAACATTAAGATCATGGGCCGCCCGATCCAGGCAGGTCATGATACCGCCGGCGGGACCGATCCCCGTTACCTCATCGCACACCTGTTCGTGGTCTTCCGCCATATTCAAAGGTATGCAGGTGCTTACCAGGATCTCGTCGCAGAGTGACTCAAGGATGC
>JAGYMF010000012.1 GCA_018400695.1 Bacteroidales bacterium
GATCAGTTTTAATAAGGCCATCAGCATAGATGATGCGCATGCACTGGCATACCACGACCGTGCTGGAATTAAACGCAACCTGGGAGACCACAACGGGGCACTTTACGATTATAAGGCGGCTGTAAATTATAAGGTGGACTTTCCAATGGCTTACAATAACATGGGCCTTGTTAAAATCATCCTGGGCGATTTTAAAGGAGCGATTTCCGATTTCTCACAAGCCATCAGTCAGGACCCTGATTATTTCCTTGCTTACAATAACAGGGGGTATGCATATTATCAGATGAACGAACTGGACACGGCACATACCGACTTCAGAGCAGCATTAGAGATTAATCCCGATTTTATGGAGGCAGCACTGAATGATGCAAGCGTATTTGTCAGAAAGGATGATTTGGAATATTCAATTCGGTTGCTGGATGAAATTCTTATGAAGCATCCGGATGAAGGAAAGGTTTATCTTAACCGGGGACTTGTCAAAGAGATGAAAGGTGAAAAAATTGGAGCCTGTGCCGATTGGGAGAAAGCTTCTGAACTGGGGGAAGCACAGGCTTCCGAGTATCTAAATGAGTGTAAATAATAAATTGGAACACCATGAATAGCAGAAAAGCGGTTCTATTCATACTCACTATAATTTTGGGTACAGTACTGTATGGGCAGGAAGAAATAAAAATCAAAAAAAGGGAGTTTAAAAGTACAGAACAGAAAGCGGGATTTAAAGAGGCCTGGAAAAGTATAAAGCAGGGTGATAAATATTATGACGAGGGTTTTGGGACTTTTAATCTTGCACGCGACCACTATCTCTTTGCTCACCAGTACAATGGTTATAACGCTGAACTGAATTACAAGATCGGAATATGTTACCTGTATGGGGATGACCGCCACAAAGCGATCGATTACTTTTTAAGGGCTTATGAACTGAAACCGGATGTCAGTCATGAGATCAAACTGATGATAGGCAGAGGTTACCATCTCACCGAGAAATTCGACCATGCGATTCAGCATTACCGTGAATACAAGAGCAGTCTTACACTCGACGAGGATATTGTAAGCGTTAGCAATGCCATTGATAAGCTGATAATACAGTGTAATAATGGTAAAAGGCTCATTCAGGAACCCAGGCGTGTGATTCTTCAGAACCTGGGCGATGCGGTTAATTCACCGTATGATGATTACAATGCCCGTTTTGCCTATGGTGATACAGCCTTGATCTTTACCAGCCGCCGGCCGCTCTCCAGGAAATCTGGCCGCAGCGAACTGGATAATAAGTTTTTTGAAAATGTTTACGTCAGTCCGATAAAAAACGGAAGCTTCGGGGAGGCTTATCCAATGGATAAACCTTTTGACATAAAGGGCAATAATTCTGTTGTTGGCGTTGCTCCCGATGGCGGTTCTCTTTTTATCTATGTGGGTGGTGAGGAAGGCGGTGATATTCAACAGGTCCAGTATGTTCCTAAAAAGGACAAATGGAAAAAGCCTGTTTCCCTCTCAAAATATATCGGATCAGATGCCGCGGAAACCACGGCTGCATTATCACCGGATGGAATGGATCTCTATTTTGTTTCTGCAAATCCGGAGTTGACAAATGGAGGAAAAGATATTTTTGTTTCCCGGCTGAATGCCAAAGGTAAATGGGGTGCGCCCAGAAACATGGGGAGCCTGATCAACTCAATCTACGATGAGGAGTGTGTTTATCTTACTGCAGATGGGAACGTTATGTACTTTTCTTCAAAGGGACATACCTCTATGGGAGGCTATGATATCTTCCGCTGCGAAAAAGAGGAGGATGGAAGCTGGAGTGTGCCTGAAAATCTGGGCTATCCAATAAACACGCCCGGAGACGAAGTCTTCTATGTTACAGATTCAAGTGAAACATATGGCTATTTTTCCACCAACCGTGAGGGAGGATTCGGTGGTAGAGATATCTATCGGGTAGTTGTTTTAGGTTCTGAAAAAGAAGTTGTTACGTTGACAAAATCGGCGTTGATAGCCGGGATTGAATACATGGAAAAAGATCCGTTTCTAACCATTCCGGAACCCCTTCAGGTCGATACCACACTGCACATTTCAGGATTTGTCCGCGATACCCTGGGAGATGCTGATACTGTTGTGATGGCATCATTGAGTTTTATGGATCCCTCTACCGGTGAATTTGTCGCCAAAACAATGACCGGAAAGGATGGCAAATACGTGACACGACTGCCGGAACCAAAGATGTATGGCGTAGAGATCAATGCCACAGGATACCTGTACTACCTGGATATCATTGATCTGACACATACAGATTCCGATCAATCAGGAAGTGTTGACTTTTACCTGAAAAGAATCGAGGTGGGAACAAAGGTTGTACTTGATAATATCTATTTTGAAACAGGTAAATCCGTGCTTACCGTCGATTCCTATGAGGCGCTCGATCAGGTGGTGCGGTTTCTTGAAAACAATGCATCTGTTAGGCTGGAAATTTCCGGACATACGGATAATACAGGATCTTTGACCGTTAATAAACGATTATCAGAAGCGCGCGCAAAGGCGGTTGTAGACTATATTGCTGATCGCGGAATTGCCCGTAGCAGGCTGGAATTTAAGGGGTATGCAGATTCAGAACCAGTTGCGGGTAATGATACTGCTGAAGGCCGGGAGATGAACCGCAGGGTTGAGTTCAAAGTGCTGAGTAAATAGTTAAAGAAGGATGTAAATACATGAAGACAACAGTATTCAATAGCACCCACAAAAAAATGGGTGGAAAAATGGTTCCATTTGCAGGATTTGAAATGCCTGTGGAATTTAGCGGCGTCAGTAAAGAACATGTCCATGTCAGAAACAAGGTAGGAGTGTTCGATGTCTCCCATATGGGTGAGATCTGGGCTGAAGGCGAAAATGCCGGTGCGTTCGTTCAGCGGATGACCAGTAATGATGTTCAGCGACTGGAGCCAGGAAAGATCCAGTACAGCTGCTTCCCCAATGGCAGGGGTGGTATCGTGGACGACCTGCTGGTATATATGTTCGGAGAGGAAAAATATCTTATGGTTGTGAACGCTTCCAACATAGAAAAGGATTGGAACTGGCTGGTGGAAAACAACCACACAGGCGTTGAACTGACGAATGCTTCCGACAGGCTTTGTCAGCTTGCTGTCCAGGGACCTGATGCGGTCAGAACCCTGCAGAAACTTACTGGTACAGATTTAAATACTATTCCATATTACACTTTTATAACCGGCGAAATAGCAGGACTAAAGGATGTTATTATCAGCAATACAGGCTACACAGGTGCTGGCGGCTTTGAACTTTATGCTGATAATACTGACGGATTGGCACTGATGAACGCTGTTATGGAGGCAGGTGAAGAATTTGATATACGTCCTGCCGGACTGGCAGCAAGGGATACGCTGAGACTTGAAATGGGTTTTTGTCTTTATGGTAACGATATCGACGATACCACTTCACCGCTTGAAGCTGGCCTGGGTTGGATTACAAAATTTGTGGAGGGCAATGATTTTATCGATCGGGAATATCTTGAAAAACAGAAGCAGGAGGGGATAACAAGACGGTTGTCCGGCTTTGAAATGAACGAGCGCGGAATCCCAAGAAAGAATTATCCGGTCCTCAATGAAGAAGGAGAGGAGATCGGAAAGGTAACCTCAGGAACCATATCGCCACTAACTTCAAAGTCTATTGGAATGGGGTATGTGAAAATCCCATTCCATAAACAGGGAACTGTAATCTATATCGGCATCAGAAATAAACAGGTTCCCGCTACCGTGGTTAAACCTCCATTTTATACACCGGAATAACCAGCAGATTCATGAAATATGTTGAGGTTTGTTTTTCCCCTGCACTATATAAAGACTATGAAAACAGGGAGGCCATCGTTGTAGTTACGGATATTCTGCGAGCCAGTAGTGCCATCGTAACTGCTTTTATGAATGGCGTTCAGCGATTAATCCCGGTAGGAACGCTGGAAGAGGCAATGGCCTATAAAGAGAAGGGATACATGGTCGCAGCTGAACGTGACGGGATTGTCAGGGATTTTGCTGACTTCGGGAATTCGCCTTATAACTTTAGCAAGGAGAGGGTGAATGGAAAAGAGATTGTCTATTCCACCACCAATGGGACGCATGCTATCCATCTCGCCTCCAGCGGACATGAAGTGCTCATAGGGGCATACCTGAATATCTCCTCACTTGCAGATTATATTGTCGCGCAGGATCGCGACCTGCTGATACTTTGCGCGGGATGGAAAAATAAATTCAACCTGGAAGATTCCCTCTTTGCAGGAGCACTCGCTGAACTGGTTCTGAAGCATGACACATTCACAACGATCTGCGATGCCGCAAATGGAGCAATGGACCTCTACGGACTGGCGAAAGATCAAATGACTCAATACATCGAAAAAGTGGCACAGCGACATCGGCTGAAGAAAAACGGACTGGATGATGTGATAGGCTATTGCCATGAAAACGATCTGACCCGGATTATTCCGGTATTCAATGGTGAAAGCATTACAGCAATTAACAATTAAGACAAAAAAACAATTGTTAACTTTTAGTTTATAATTAAACAGGTTTGTTTTTGTGATGATTTAATGAATAACTATCTTTACTGTTATTAAAATCACGATAAAAAATTCAAAATAAGAACGTATGAAAAAGCACAATTTTTATGCAGGACCGTCCATCTTGTCAGACTACACCATCAGGAATACCTCCCAGGCGATACTTGATTTTGAAGGCATGGGGTTATCCATCATGGAGATCTCTCACCGAAGCAAGGAATTCGTGGCAGTCATGGACAAGGCGCAGATGATGTTCAAGTCATTATTGAATATTCCTGAGGGATATTCAGTGCTGTTTTTACAGGGAGGTGCCAGTATGCAGTTTTGTATGGTACCCTATAATCTCCTGTCAAAAAAGGCGGCCTATCTCGATACCGGTTCCTGGGCTTCAAAGGCCATTAAGGAGGCAAAACTGTTTGGGGAAGTGGATGTGGTAGCCTCTTCAAAGGAATCCGTCTATTCCTATATTCCGAAAGATTATATTGTGCCTGCCGATGCTGACTATTTCCATATTACAACGAACAATACGATCTATGGAACTGAGATTAAAGAGGATATCGAAGCAGGAGTTCCCCTGGTAGCCGATATGTCATCCGATATCTTTAGCCGGCCACTGGATGTGTCAAAATATGACCTTATCTATGGCGGTGCACAGAAAAATCTTGCACCCTCAGGTGTCACGTTCGTTATTGTGAAGGATGAGATCCTGGGCAAGGCAGGTCGCCCAATTCCCACGATGCTGGATTATCAGACCCATATCGATAAGGAGTCGATGTTCAATACCCCGCCTGTTGTTCCTGTATATGCTGCACTGAAGACTCTGGAATGGTATGAGCAGCAAGGAGGTGTGGAGGCTATGCATAAATTGAATTTGGAAAAGGCTGAACTGCTCTATGGAGAGATTGTGCGGAACAAGCTGTTTGTTCCCAATGTGAAGGATGAAGCTGACCGGTCGATCATGAATGTTACGTTTGTGATGGATGAAAACTATAAGCAACTTGAAGCGGACTTTCTCTCTTTTGCCACAAGCCGGGGAATGGTTGGACTCAAGGGACACCGCTCAGTCGGAGGTTTCCGTGCTTCTATCTATAACGCAATGCCGATCAGCAGTGTGCAGGCGCTCGTGGATACAATGAAGGATTTTGAAAATAAAAATTAAGATGATATGACGAAAATATTAATTGCTACTGAAAAACCTTTTTCAAAACATGCGGTAGCAGAGGTGAAAAAGGTGTTTAATACTGCAGGCTATGAGGTGAGACTCCTTGAAAAATACCAGGATAAGAATGCGCTCCTGGAAGCCGTTGCCGATGTCCACGGACTGATCATCAGGAGTGATGTAATCGATAGTGAAGTACTGGGTGCTGCAAAGGAATTGAAGATCGTGGTGCGTGCAGGTGCTGGTTACGACAATGTAGACCTGAAGGTAGCTGATGAACGCGATGTGGTTGTAATGAATACACCCGGACAGAATTCCAACGCTGTGGCTGAACTTGCCTTTGGAATGTTGATCTTTTTGAACCGCAATGGTTTTAACGGCACATCAGGTACAGAGCTCCGTGGTAAAACCCTGGGTATACATGCTTACGGATATGTGGGCAGGATCGTTGCACATATTGCCAAAGGTTTGGGAATGAAAGTTTTTGCTTTTGATCCCTTTGTTGATAAAGTGGTGATAGAAAATGATGGTGTTACCTGGATGGATACCGTGGAAGCGCTCTATTCCGAATGTCAGTATGTCTCTCTCCATATTCCTGCAAATGAACATACCAGGGGATCTGTCAACGAAGCTCTGCTCTCTAAGATGCCTGCAGGCGCTACACTGGTAAATACGGCCAGGAAAGAGGTGATAGATGAAGCGTCCCTGCTAACGATCATGGCTGAGAGAGAGGATTTTCGCTATTTGTCTGATATTGCTCCCGACTGTAAGGTGGAGCTTGAAGAGAAATATCCTGAAAGGTGCTTCTTTACTCCCAAAAAAATGGGCGCCCAGACCGCAGAGGCAAACCTGAATGCTGGTGTGGCAGCAGCAAAACAGATCGTTGGGTTTCTGGAGGAGGGTGATGAGACTTTCAAAGTAAACTAATTCCATGTAAAGAATTTGTTCCGTTATGACAGTGATTAAACCTTTTAAGGGGTATCGTCCCCCTGTTGAATATGTGAAAGATGTTGCATCCAGACCCTATGATGTCCTGAACTCAGCCGAAGCCCGTAAAGAAGTGGAGGGCAATCCCCATTCCTTTCTGCACGTGGTGAAGCCTGAAGTAGACCTTGATGAAGGGATTGACCTGCACGATGATGTGGTGTATGAGAAGGCAAGGGAGAACCTCGATCGGTTGATCGCTGACGGATTCTTTGTGCAGGATAAAGAGGAGGTCTTCTATGTGTATGCCCAGACCATGTTCGGGAAGAGACAATATGGTATTGTGGGTTGCGCATCAGTGGATGATTATATGAACGATACGATCAAAAAGCATGAGCTGACAAGGCCTGACAAGGAGGAAGACAGGATGAACCATATCCGGGTTACCAATTTCAATGCAGAGCCGGTGTTCTTCGCCTATCCCGATCATAAGGGGATCGATGCTATCGTGGAACGCGTGATAAAAAATATCCCGCTGTATGATTTTGTGACAGATGATGATGTGGGACACCATTTATGGGTCATCAATGAACAGAAGGATATCGCAGATATCATCCGCTTTTTTGAAACAGATATTGCCTGTACGTATGTGGCAGACGGACACCATCGTACTGCAGCTGCAGCGCTTGTGGGTAACGAACGAAAGAAAAACAATCCCGCCCATACAGGTAAGGAGGAGTACAACTATTTTCTGTCTGTGAACTTTCCTGCATCACAGCTAACCATCATTGACTATAACCGTGTGGTGACTGATCTAAACGAGCTGACACCCAAGCAGTTTTTGAGCGAGCTTGATAAAGGTTTTGAAGTGAAACAAATCGGTAAGGAGATATTCAAGCCCGATGAACCCCATGTCTTTAGTATGTATATGGAGGGAAATTGGTTCTCTCTGAAGGCTAAACCATCTACTTATGATGACGATGATCCGATAGGTTGCCTCGATGTTACGATCTTGTCGGAACAGGTGCTCGGACCGGTATTGAATATCACCGATCTTAGAAAATCCACCCGGATTGATTTTGTTGGTGGCATCAGGGGATTGGAAGAACTCAAAAAACTGGTCGACCAGGGTACAATGGAGGTGGCTTTTGCCCTTTATCCGGTTTCAATGAAACAGCTGATGGATATTGCTGATAATGGCCTGATCATGCCGCCCAAAACCACATGGTTTGAACCTAAGCTTAGAAGTGGATTGGTGATACACTCACTGGATTGATCATGGACCTTTTACAAAATCTCCAGAATATCAGGAATTCATTGCCGGAAGACGTAACACTTGTTGCCGTCTCAAAGACCAAGCCTGTGGCAATGGTGGAGGCGCTGTTTAATGGAGGACAAATTGATTTTGGTGAGAACAAGGTGCAGGAATTGCTGGAAAAACAACCCCAACTTCCCAGTCAGATCAGGTGGCATATGATCGGCCACCTGCAATCCAACAAGGTAAAATATATCGCTCCCTTTGTCCACATGATACACGGTGTTGACAGCCTGAAGCTGCTTAGGGTCATTAATAAAGAGGGTGAGAAGAACAACAGGATTATAAACTGTCTGCTACAGTTGCACATTGCCAGTGAAGAGACAAAATTCGGACTCAGTGAGCAGGAACTCATGGATATTATCCTGGCTGGTGAGTGGAAGGAAATGCAGTTCGTAAATATCAGGGGACTCATGGGTATGGCTACTTTTACGGATGATTCTGAGGTTGTGGGCAGGGAATTTCGAAATCTAAAACGTATATTTGACAATGTAAGATCGGATCATTTGAAGGATAAAGCAGACTTCACTGTTCTGTCTATGGGTATGTCCGCAGATTATAAGACCGCGATAGAAGAGGGCAGTACTATGATCCGGGTTGGAAGTTTAATATTTGGTCCACGAAAATCCCTTTAAAATCAGATTAATATGGTCGATCTATCAGTAAGATACGCAGGATTAGAATTGAAAAGCCCGGTCATCGTCTCCTCCAGTGGCCTAACCAGTTCTGTTGAGAGGATCATTAAGATTGCCCAGTCAGGTGCTGGTGCTGTCGTGCTTAAGTCGCTGTTTGAAGAACAGATACAATATGACATAGGAAAGATGGATACCGGTGGTGATTATCCCGAGGCTGGTGATTATTTAAAGACCTATGCAAGAGAAAATTCACTAAGCAGCTACCTGGAGCTGATCAGTCAGGCAAAGAATGCGGTAGATATTCCTGTAATCGCAAGTGTGAATTGTTATTCCAGTGCTGAATGGGTGGACTTTACCGTCAGGATGGAAGAGGCTGGGGCAGATGCTATTGAACTGAATATTTATTACCTGGCCAATGATAGGAAAAAAGATCCCCGTAGCTATGAAAGTGTCTACCTGAAGATTCTGGAGGATGTTAAAAAGAGAGTTTCAATCCCTGTCATTGTAAAACTGGGCATGCATTTTACCAACCTGTCCTGGATGGCTGAAGAGCTGGCAGTGAGGGGGGCGGCGGCTATTGTGCTCTTCAACCGTTTTTATGCACCGGATATCAATACTGATAACCTTACCATGGGATCGGCAGAAGTGTTAAGTTCACCGACCGATATCCGTTATTCTTTGCGGTGGGTCGGTATTATCTCTTCGGAAGTGGAACGGCTGGATATTGCAGCTTCAACAGGTGTGCATAGTGGATTGGGAGCAGTGAAGCAATTGTTGGCTGGGGCTGAAGCGGTGCAGGTGTGTTCAGTACTGTACCGGAATGGTGTTGATTATCTGAAGAATATTATTGGGGAAATGAAAGCCTGGATGGAGAAGAAACAGTACAGCGCTGTTGATGAATTCAGGGGGAAAATGAATTACGCTAATCTTAAGGATCCTGCTGTATATGAACGGGCTCAGTTCATCAAGTATTTCTCCAAAATGCATTAGTGGCGGTTGTCACGAAAGCTAACCAGATCAGTTTTTACAGGTTTTTCTGATGTTTTCAGCTGCTTCATGTTTTCCATACTGAAGGGCTTTTCTGAAACTGAAACATGCATTGTCTGAATCTCCCTGTTCCATTTCTGCAAGGCCTTTGTAAAACCATGTTTCAGCATCCTTCGGATCCAGATCCAGCGCCATGGAAAAATCCTTTGTTGCGAATGTGTATGTTCCGGTTGCAGTATACGCCCGTCCGCGGTTATAGAAATATGCTGCATTACCTTCATATGATTTTAGAGCCTTGTTAAAGGATTTAATTGCATCAAGATACCGGTCTGCATGATAGTGGATCAGTCCCTCTTCATTGTTTGCACGGTGTGATCCTGGGTAGATCTGTAAATAGAAGTTAACACGACCAAGGGCCTCCTTGTAATTTCCGAGCATGCTGTGAATCCGGCCTGAGACCAGGTAGTATTCAAATGCATCAGGGAACTGTCGTAACAGGCGGTCACAGTCTCTCCTGGCATCTTCATACTTTCCTTTATTGATGTATAAATCAATCCTTAATTTGAGAGCTTCCATATTACGGCTATCTGAAAGTATTGATCTATCGAGTGCATCTTCAGCTGCATTCTGATTGTTTAGCTGCAGGTAAATTTCTGCAAGATACTGGTTCACTTCCGACCGGTTGAAACCTTTTTGATCCAGTTCGTTCAAATGGTTGATCGCTTGCAGGTAGTTTCCTTGCGATTTCATGTACAGAGCCTCCTGCAATTCCTTGTCGAACGGGGTATACCACTCCCTCTCCTGCCACAATGATTTCCATGCTTTCGTTGATTCAAGCTCTGATAAGTCATCATCAAGAAGAATCTCTTTTTCAGCTGTTTTATAGTAGGAGCTTAGATGTTCTCTCAGGTACTTTATAGCTAACGCCGGATGGTTTAGCCTGACCTCAGTTTTGGCCAGCATCAGGCTGGACATGCCTGGTCTTCTATTGTTTACGAAGAGAAAGTCTGCGATTGCCTGGTCATATTGCTTCAGTCTGAAATGACATATTCCACGCTGGAAAGCTATTTCTGCATCTCCTGGCTTTTCTGTATGGGCTTTTTCAATGAATAGAAGTGCTGAATCATATTTGCTTTCCAGCATCAGCGACCTTCCTTTAAGGTAAGGGTTCACATCTCCCTGTCCGGAAGCAACCCTGATGACAAAAAGCGCTAAGATTAATGTAATGTACTTCATTATTCAATGTTCACTTCATTTTCATTTCCTGAAAAAACATGTATGAATCCGGTCAGGGTATAGGATTCAATACCGTGGAGCCGGGGTTCAAAAACTTCACAAATATAATAGTATACACCGGGAGAGACCACCTTATCGGAGCCAAGTATCTTTCCATCCCAGTTCAGATCTGGATCTTCAGTCCGAAAAACCAGCAGTCCCCACCTGTTGAAAACCTGGAAATCCACCTTCTCAACATAGGCCGTCCGATTGGGTATGAACAAATTATTCTTTCCTCTTCCATCCGGCGAGAAAACATTCGGCAGGACATAGCTTGAGCATTCATCCAGGCATAGTTGCACAGACAGTGGTGATTCGTTTCCAAATGAATCTACCGCACTGATGTAATAGCAACCTGTTAATGAAAGTCCGGTTCTGTCATGGATATAGGAGGTGTCGTTTCTTTCACTCTTATATTCCGAAAGCAATGCAGGTGTCCCCGATTGTGTTTCAGAAAAATAGAGGTTATAACCCATGACATCCTCAAAACAGGTGTCTGATGTGAACCTCCATGTAAGGAGGTTATAGAATGCATCACAATATGACCGGCCACTGAGAACAGGCGTACAGGGAGCCACGGAATCCACTGGTTGGGTGCAGTTGATATGGCTGTGGTTTACGTTTTCAAACAGCTGGTCATCAATACTTCTCCATCCTCTGCTTTTTACACGATAGCAATACGCTTTGTTGTTCTCTAACCCTCTGTCTGTGTAAAATGGTCTGGTGGAATATCCGATGGAATCAAACAGCCCTGTAGCATCGTTTTGCCTGTAGATGGTGTAATCATAATTGATCCAGGGAACGTTTTTCTTCATCTCAATCAGGATTTGGTTATCGCTACCGGTCAATTCCGGAAACAGCGATGAGGCCTCCTCAATATTTTCCAGATCACTGATTGGAAAACGGTTTCCCGGGGCATTATTATAAAGTGCCAGTTGGTAGTTATAGGGCTGACCAGACAGGGTGTTGACATCAGTATCTGTATATACTGTATCGGAAATATCTGCAGTAGCCATTGTGTAAACCTTCCGGTCTTCCCCTCCGAAAATCCCTGTACTTCGGCTAATAATGTATTCATAAGGCCCGTTCGCCGGAATAGTGTCCAGTCCCCGTGGTTGAATCCATCGCAATTCTATCTCCCCCGATTCACTGTCTGATGTAACACTGGTCTGTAACATGGCAGGCACACCTGCAATGAGCGGAGAACAGGCTTCACTGCTTGGAAAACTTTCTGCTCCGTCAGGGTAGACAGAGGTGATCATATAACAGTATTCGGATCCCTGTTCCAGCCCTTTACCCTTATTGTCATCGATAAAAACTGTTCTGTCCCGCCCTTTCAGCTCACCCACTATTGTATATCCTGTATGGGCCGGAACCCCGGAAACACAGGAGTCAGGAGTATAACCTGAAGGTCCGCTTCTCCGGTACACATGGTAGCCTGTGACAAAGGGACAGGGGTCTTCCTCCCAGGCAAGCGTGATGCTGTTGGAGGATGGAATAATGGAGGGCGTTTGCGGTGCCGAACCGATGATCTTGATATTGACATTAAAAATATCCACAAGCCTTGTTTCCGGATTGCTGTCTTCTGCCTTGAAAATCACATTATAGTATTGCTGTCTCACATGGCTGCAGTCTGTCAGCCAAATAAAATCTCCTTCGCTGCGCCCTATATCCGCAGCACTATTGTCGGTTGTGAAGAGCGCCGGAGAATTCTCCAGGATGAAAGGACCTCCCGTTGCTGTAAGGTCAATGGAGTCATTGTCAACATCATTGGCCACAACCCTGAATGATATGCCTGTCCCTGCTTCAACACAGAAATCCTGTATACTGTCCAATTCAGGCGGATGGTTATCAGTTTCATATACCTCTATCTGCATATCCCGAACGATATTGCCGATTTTGACCCCTTCTCTCCATTCTTCTACATTAATGGCAATATTATAAACACCTTTTTCTACCGGGGTGATCCAGTTCAGGTCACCTGTTACCGGATCAATGTAGAGTGTATCACTTGATGCAGGAAACGTATAGTTCTCGATCGGTTCTCCATCCTCTTCCGTACAGACTGTAAGCTTGTAGGATATACTGTCCCCGTCAGGATCATAGGCGGCAGGATTGTGAATAAAGATCTGGTTCAATGCTGCACGGTCGATGGGAGGATTCAGTAAAACCGGGGTAGAGTTTATCCCAATAGTAGGATTGATTGTTATGGTGGTTTTTATTGAGAAAACAACATTCACTGAATTGGGTATGTTTTTAACTCCTTTATTGCGGTTGGGGTCCTGAACAACGATCTCATATGTGCCGGCACCTGGAAATGTATGCTGGGCGATGTACACATTTTTCTGATAGAAATTCGGCAGCCTGGTAATGCTTGTACGCAGTGCAGATGAAATGGTATTGTCTCCCCATTGTACTTCCAGAGAGGACCTGTCGGCCTGACTTAGGGTGTAGGTGAAAGTTGTGATCAATATTTCATAAGTATACTCGTCCAGCTGTCTCAGCGTGATCTCACCAGCCCTGTTGTGGGTTCCAAAAACGGGTGCACCGCACACCAGGAGAATGATTATTAGAGAGATGATCTTTTTCATGGGTTCATTTCAGCTTCACTATATCTTCATGTTTGTGATAATCAAATCTTATGCCTCTTTCCCTGCCACGTTGCGAATAGATCAGTAAGTTGGTCTGATCGAAAAAGATATCCGTTAGAATGGCATTGTAAATGTACAAAGAATCGGGCTCTTCATTTAGCTCTGCATGCATTTCCAATGTCATCGATAAATCGTTGAAATATATCGTATCAGTCTCGAAATCAATCTTGTTCTCCTTGCTTCCGGCACTGATCACCAATGAAGCTGCAAGATAATCATTGAACCAGGTATCTTCAAGGTTTTCTGCCATTTTCAGCTGGACAGAGGTGCCATGGTAATGAAAGTAGGCAGTTTCCCAGTCGTCAACAAAAGTATTGATCTTTAGCTGTATCATCGAACCTTCGATGGTAATATTTACTACCGAAACATGCACCGGATGTGAAACTGCTGCAGTAAAGATTCCGTAAATCAGCCCCAGGCATACAAACCATTTTTTCATGAAGCAAATTTACACTAAACTTGTTTGCAAAAAAAAGAATCGATGTTGGTTTTTATGATGTGTGGTTTATTCAATGATACTTCCGTTTTTCTTGATAACTTGCACTGCAAAGTGAAGAACCGTTGGACAATTGGGAAAGAGATATCAGTGGTTATAAGAGTTATCTGAGGCTGGAAAAAGGTTTGTCTGAAAACTCAATTCAAGCCTATCTTAATGATATTATCAAACTTAAAACCCATTTGGAGGCATCTGGTTTTGAAGATGGCCCCGATGCACTGGACAGCAGGATGCTGCATGTCTTTATCCAGTGGATTGGAGAAAGCGGACTGAATGAACGGAGTCAGTCCCGAATCCTTTCCGGAATTAAATCATTTTTCAGATACCTGGTATTGGAGGAGCGAATCACCATCGACCCCACCCTGATGCTTGAGGGACCCAGAACAGGCCGCAAACTTCCAGAGGTATTATCAGTGAGTGAGATTGATCAACTCTTTTCGCAAATTGACCTGAGCAAGCCCGAGGGACAGAGGAACAGGGCGATGTTGGAGGTGCTTTATAGCTGTGGACTGAGGGTCAGCGAGCTGACCAGTCTCAGGATTTCAGATATTTTCAGAACCGAAGGATTTCTTCGTGTCATCGGAAAAGGAGATAAAGAACGGTTGGTCCCTATCAGTCATACCGCATTAAAGGAGATCGATAGGTATATGCCTGACAGGAATTCAAAGCTGAATATTGATAAGGAGCACATGGATATTCTTTTCCTGAACCGGCGTGGTGGGAAACTGACCAGGGTGATGGTCTTTACCATTATCAGGCAGCTGTCCGAAAAAGCTGGTCTGAAAAAAAAGATCAGTCCGCATACCCTCAGACACTCTTTTGCAACCCACCTGGTGAACGGCGGTGCAGATCTGAGGGCTGTTCAGGAAATGCTCGGGCATGAATCTATCGTTACTACAGAGATCTATACCCACCTCGATCGTGAGTATCTTCGCGAGGCTATTATTAGCCACCATCCGCGGTCAAAAAACCGTTGACGAGCTATTGAAGGATGAAAGAATTATTTAACTCTATTTAGAATTGTTTTATCATTTTTTTAAATACATTTGTACTTTCAAAAAACTTACCTTTGTTAACTAGTTCATTATTAACATTTAAAAGAATATAAGAATGTCAAAACTCAAGCGTGTTTATACTTATGGAGACAAGAAAGCTGAAGGAAAAGCTGACATGAAAAATTTGCTGGGCGGCAAAGGAGCCAACCTTGCTGAAATGAACCTTATTGGAGTGCCGGTTCCTCCCGGATTCACCATTACTACAGAAGTCTGTACCGAGTATAACAAAATCGGACAGGATGAGGTGGTCAGCCTCCTGAGGCCAGAAGTAGAAGCTGCAGTAAAGAATGTTGAACAGATCATGGGAACGAAGTTTGGTAGCAATGAGAATCCCTGTTTGATGTCTGTTCGTTCAGGTGCAAGGGTTTCCATGCCGGGAATGATGGATACTGTTTTAAATCTTGGAATGAATGAAGATGCAGTTCAGGGTCTGATTGCTAAAACCGGTAATGAGAAATTTGCATGGGACAGTTACCGCAGGTTTGTTCAAATGTATGGGGATGTTGTGCTGGGTATGAAACCTGAAAGCAAGGAGGATATTGATCCTTTCGAGGAGATTCTTGAAGAGGTAAAGGAGGCCAAAGGTGTTCAAAATGATAATGAACTTGATATCGAAGACCTCAAAGATTTGGTGGCAAAATTCAAAGCAGCCGTGAAAAAGCAGACCGGTCATGATTTTCCTGTCGATCCATGGGATCAGCTTTGGGGTGCCGTTATGGCAGTTTTCGATAGCTGGAATACACCTCGGGCAAAATACTACCGCCAGATGCACCAGATACCGGAAGAGTGGGGAACTGCGGTGAACGTTCAGGCGATGGTATTCGGAAATATGGGTAGCAATTCTGGTACGGGTGTTGCCTTTACCAGGGATGCTGCAACAGGCGAAGATATTTTCAATGGAGAATACCTGATTGATGCGCAGGGAGAAGATGTGGTTGCTGGTGTGCGAACTCCACAACAAATCACGAAAGAAGGGTCTCTTCGTTGGGCGCAACTTGCAGGTGTATCTGAGGAAGAAAGGGTTTCAAAATTTCCTTCACTCGAGGAGTTGATGCCTGCGGTATATAAAGAGCTGGACGACACACAGACAAAGCTGGAGAACCATTATAAGGATATGCAGGACATTGAGTTTACAATCCAGGATGGTAAACTCTGGATGCTTCAGACACGGAATGGCAAGCGTACTGCTGCTTCCATGGTGAAGATTGCGATGGATCTCTTACGTGATGGAATGATTGATGAAAAAACTGCATTGCTGCGCCAGGAGCCTGCAAAACTGGATGAACTGCTTCATCCGGTTTTTGATAAGAAAGCACTGGCAAAAGCTGATGTGATTGCAAGGGGACTGCCTGCATCGCCCGGAGCTGCTACCGGTCAGATTGTATTTTTTGCCGATGAAGCTGCCAAATTTTCTGAATCTATTCTTGTGCGGATTGAAACCTCACCGGAGGATCTTGAGGGAATGAATATAGCCAAAGGAATCCTTACTGCACGCGGAGGTATGACATCTCACGCTGCTGTTGTAGCCAGGGGCATGGGTAAGTGTTGTGTTTCAGGTGCCGGAGAAGTGAAGATCAATTACAGGAACAGGACCATGACTGTAAACGGAAAGGTGCTGAACGAAGGAGACTGGATCTCTCTTGATGGTGGTGCTGGTAATGTTTATGAAGGCAAGGTTGAAACCATTGATCCTGAACTGAGCGGCGATTTCGCTGCGATCCTTGAACTTGCTGAGAAGCTTACAAAAATGGATGTCCGGACAAATGCAGATACTCCCAATGATGCACAGGTTGCCAGGGATTTTGGAGCGAAAGGTATCGGCCTGACCCGTACCGAGCATATGTTCTTTGAGGGTGAGCGTATCATTGCCATGCGCGAAATGATTCTTGCTTCCAATGAAACTGAACGTCGCAAGGCACTGGAAAAATTACTTCCCTATCAGCGTGCAGATTTTGAGGGTATCCTCGAAGCCATGGAGGGTTATGGTGTGACCATCCGTTTGCTGGATCCGCCGTTGCACGAGTTTGTACCGCATGATGATGAGAATCAGAAAGTGATGGCCGATCAGATGGGAGTCACTGTTGATGCCATCAAGGCACTTGTAGAAGATCTTCATGAGTTCAACCCGATGCTTGGTCACAGAGGCTGCCGTTTGGGAAATACCTATCCTGAGATCACAGAAATGCAGGCAAGGGCAATTATTGAAGCAGCTGTTAACCTGAAGAAAAAGGGCGTGGATGCTCGTCCGGAGATCATGGTTCCGCTGATCGGTACCATGAAGGAGTTTGAGTTGCAGGAGGATATCATCAGGGCCACTGCAGAGAAGGTTTTTGAAGAAAAAGGGGAGAGATGTGACTACCTTGTAGGAACAATGATCGAAATCCCGCGTGCAGCGCTTACAGCTGACAAGATTGCGGAGCGTGCTGAATTCTTCTCCTTCGGTACCAATGACCTTACACAGATGGGATTTGGTTACTCGCGTGATGATGCCGGTAAATTCCTCCCGATCTACATCCAGAAAGGTATCCTGAAAATTGATCCTTTCCAGACCCTCGACCAGGAAGGTATTGGACAACTCGTTGAGATTGGTACTTCCAAAGGACGATCTACAAATCCTGATCTGAAAGTTGGAATTTGCGGTGAGCACGGAGGAGATCCTGATTCCGTTGAATTCTGCTACAGGGTCGGTATGAACTATGTTAGTTGTTCACCTTTCAGGGTGCCTATCGCACGACTGGCTGCTGCACAAGCATCTGTGAAATACGACCGATAAATACCATTGAGCAGGTTATTTTTTTAAGAAGCGGTAAAACTTTGTTTTTACTGCTTTTTTTTTGATCTTTGATAGCGTTAAGAAACCTGCTTTTACTACAGTGATGCATTCTGCATTACAAAACAACTAATATTATGTCCCATCAAAATGAAGCGTTGAACCTGGAAAAATACGGGATCACTGGAAGTGTTGAAATTCTACACAACCCCGATTATGATACACTTTACGAAGAAGAGATGAATGATTCCCTGGAGGGGTTTGATAGGGGCGTATTGTCCGAATTTGGCGCAGTAAAGGTTGATACCGGCAGATTCACTGGCAGATCGCCCAAAGATAAATACATCGTGCTGGACGATACTTCCCGTGATACAGTATGGTGGAGATCTGAACAGGCCCGCTCTTCCGATAATAAACCGATAAGCCAGGATGTTTGGGAAAAAGGCTATCAGCTTGCATCCAGACAACTTTCAGGAAAGAAACTCTATGTGATGGATGCCTATTGTGGCGCCAACCCCGACTCTCGTCTGAATGTTCGGTTTATTGTAGAGGTAGCCTGGCAGGCCCATTTTGTTAAAAATATGTTTATACGACCATCCGATGAGGAATTACAGCATTTTAAACCTGATTTTGTCATGCTTAATGCAGCCAAAACAACCAATCCGGAATGGAAGGAGCAGGGGCTGCATTCGGAGGTCTTTGTATTTTTCAATCTGACAGAAAGGATGGGGGTGATTGGAGGTTCGTGGTATGGGGGTGAAATGAAAAAAGGAATTTTCTCCATCATGAATTATTATCTGCCACTTAAGGGGATTGCTGCCATGCACTGCTCTGCGAATGTAGGAAGTGACGGTAATACAGCCATCTTCTTTGGGCTTTCGGGAACAGGGAAAACAACGCTGTCGACCGATCCTGACCGTGCATTGATTGGTGATGATGAGCATGGATGGGATGACGATGGGATTTTTAATTTTGAAGGCGGCTGTTATGCCAAAACCATTCATCTCAGCAAAGAAAACGAACCCGATATTTTTAATGCAATCCGCAGGGATGCACTACTGGAGAATGTTTCCGTTGATGAGAGCGGAAAGGTCGATTTTGATGATGGATCTATTACGGAGAATACCAGGGTGTCGTACCCGATCTACCATATTGATAATATTGTTAAGCCGGTATCCAGGGCTGGTCATGCCAAACGTGTAATATTTCTGACTGCAGATGCTTTTGGCGTGATGCCTCCGGTATCCCGACTTACACCGGATCAAACCAAATACCATTTTTTGTCAGGATTTACAGCCAAACTTGCCGGCACAGAAGTGGGAATTAAAGAGCCGGTGCCTGCTTTTTCAGCTTGTTTCGGGGCTGCATTTCTTCTTCTGCATCCGACAAAATATGGAGAGGAACTGGTGAAACGGATGGAAGCTGCCGGATCAAAGGCATTCCTTGTCAACACAGGCTGGAATGGTACTGGGAAAAGGATATCAATCAAGGATACACGCGCAATCATCCATGCTATCCTCAGTGGCGAAATTGATCAGGCTGAGACAAAAACGATCCCCTATTTCCATCTCGATATTCCATTGTCTCTGAAGGGTGTTGATGATGCAATCCTCGATCCCAGGGATACATATAGTGATGCTTCCGAATGGGAGAAAAGGGCTAAAGATCTTGCGGGAAAATTCATTGAGAATTTCAAGCAGTTTACTGATAACGATGAGGGCAAGAGGCTTGAAAAGGCCGGTCCCACATTATAGATATATGAAGTAACAGCATGGTTGATTGGTACTGAAAGATTATCTTATAATATTGGTGAATGGATCAATACCCATTATCTGAACTCGCTTTTCTTCTTTGGATGTTTCCGGTTGCTTACTTGCTTGGATCGGTTCCTACAGCAGTATGGGTGGGAAAACTCTTTTATGGTACCGATGTACGGGAGCATGGTAGCGGAAATGCCGGGGCAACCAATGTGATGCGTGTGCTGGGAGTAAGCACCGGTATACCTGTGCTTCTGATCGATATGGTGAAGGGATTCGCCGCTACTTCTCTTATCAGCTTTCAGCAGGAGCTAACCAGGCAGGATGAACTGTTTATGATATTTTCAATCGCTTTGGGTGCAGTTGCAGTGATCGGACATATTTTTCCTCTCTTTGCCGGTTTTAGAGGTGGTAAAGGTGTTGCTACAATTGCTGGCGTCTGCTTTGCACTGCACATTCCCGCCACGGCTGCAGCACTTGGGGTTTTTGTGCTGGTGTTGCTTGTCTGGAAATATGTCTCTCTTGGATCTGTTCTTTCGGGCCTCTCTTATCCATTGTGGGTGATCCTGGTATTTAGAGCGCCACATATTTCGCTATGGGTATTTTCCATTGCTGCGGCGCTGCTGTTGCTTATTACGCACCGTAAAAATATCGGAAGATTGTTGGATGGTACGGAACAGAAAGCCTCCTTTCTATTCAAAAAAGCATAACTGATTAATCTCCGAATTCCTCTTCCAGCTTCTGTGCCAGGATGTTGATGCCTATGTTCTTCTGAAGGATTCCATTTTCTGCTATAGAGATCTGGCCAGTCTCTTCTGAAACAATTACAACAAAAGAGTCTGTTACCTCTGATATGCCCAAAGCTGCCCGGTGCCGCAAGCCATATTCTGGAGGAAGATTGGGTTGATCTGTTACCGGGAGAATCACCCTTGCAGCGACTACTTTGTCACGGTCAATGACAATGGCGCCGTCGTGCAATGGACCGGTTTTATTGAAAATACTTGTGATAAGCCTGCTGCTGGTATTGCTGTTCAGCCTTTCCGCCGGCTCGGTGTACATGTTCAGGTTCGATTTGCGGCGGATCACGATCAGGGCTCCGGTCTTGGTCTGTGCCATCTGCATCACCGCTTTTAAAACGGATTTGATCGGTATCCGGGCCTTTGCTTCAAACCGCATGTTGAAAATACGGTCCAGGCTGAAGGTATTACCATCTACATAACGTGAGCCCATGTATATCAGGAAGCGCCGGATCTCTTGCTGGAAGACAATGATCAGCGCGATTACTCCGACACCAATCACCTGGCCAATAATGGAACTCAGCAATTCCATCTGAAGTGCCTTAACCACCCACCAGAAAATATAGATAACGGCTATTACTACAATGATGTTCAGGGCAACAGTGCCCCTAACCAGCATATACAATTCATACAGCAGCAATGCCACGAGAAAGATGTCGATGACGTCCAGCAGTCTGATATGAATAAAGAGTGATGTCATGCGGGATCAATAATTAACAAATGTACGAAAAGATGTTTAAAGCAATCAGTTACTTTCTTTATGGGTCTTCTGAAAGATCGTTATTGCTTCCCGGGCCTCCCTGACGTCATGTACCCTGAGAATATTAACCCCCTTTTCAAGAAGAATCATATGCACCGCTGTTGTCCCGTTCAATGCATCTTCACTGCTTATTCCTAAAAGGTTATAAACCATTGATTTTCTTGATATGCCAGCAACCACAGGGAGCTCGAACATCTGGAATGCATAGGACTGGTTGAGCAGCTCATAGTTCTGGTCCAGCGTTTTTCCAAAGCCGAAACCGGGATCAATAAGTACATCAGTAACCCCCTTCTTGTGAAGTATACTTTTCTTCTCTGAAAAGTACCGGACAATTTCATCGGTGATATTTTCGTATGTCGGATGATCCTGCATATCACCAGGAACGCCTTTCATATGCATGATTATATATGGGACATTCAATTTTGCGATCAGTGGTATCATTTGTGGATCCATCTCTCCGGCAGAGATGTCGTTGATGATGTCAATATCAAAATTCGTAATCATGGTTTCTGCAACAGCTGCATTGTATGTATCAATGGAGATGATCAGCCCGGGGAAGTGCTCCCTTACAACCGACACAACCGGGGTAAGCCTGGCTGACTCATCCACTGGGTCCATTATGGCTGCTCCTGGTCGGGTAGAAGCGCCTCCGATGTCGATAATGTCAGCACCTTCATCTACCATTTCTTTTACCTTGTCGAGCGCTACATCGGGGTCCATATATCGTCCGCCGTCATAAAAAGAATCAGGCGTTATATTCAGAATCCCCATCACTTTTGGCGTTCGGAGATCGAGAAGTTTCCCTCGGCAGTTAACACTGCGGTTCTTTGAAAAAAATGTATCTTTAGCTCTGTTTTTTTGCATGAATGTATTTTGGAAAAAGTGACAGTTTCAAAAGTCGCCCACAGCTCCCCCGGAAGATGTTTTTCTGTGGAAACTGATATGGGCATTACAACAACAAAATAAGTAAAAAATATCTATATTCAACCGAAAAGCTATCATGAGATTTCTTGTAATAGAGGGACTGGACGGATCTGGTAAATCAACACAGGTTGATCTTTTAAAGTCCTACCTCAAAAAGCTGAAAATTAAATACAATTATCTTCATTTTCCCAGATTGGAGGAAGGCGTTTACGGGAAATTGATTGCCCGTTTTTTGCGGGGGGAGATGGGGGAGATTGGTCAGGTGGATCCATACCTCGTGGCTTTGATCTTTGCAGGTGACAGGAAGGATGCCAAACCACTCATGGAGCAGTGGATGAAGGATGGCTACCTGGTGATCGTGGACCGTTATGTCTACTCGAACATTGCTTTTCAATGTGCAAAATTAGAACAGGCGAAAGAGCAAAACGTGTTGGCTGATTGGATCATGGAGCTTGAATACGGTGTGCATAAGTTGCCTGTCCCGGATATGAATATTTTTCTTGACGTACCCTTTGACTTTACGCGAAGTCGTTTATCATCTCAGCGTAGGGGAGAGGATCGGAATTATTTGAAAGGTGCACAGGATATCCATGAGAACGATCTTCTATTTCAGGAACGGGTTCGGGGAATCTACCATTCTGTCTGCAACACGATGGGAAACCTGCAAATTGTCAATTGTGCCGACGACAGAGGACGAATGAAAAGTCCTGAAGAGGTCTTTCTTAGCTTGAAACAGGTGATTGAGCTGTAAAATAAACAGTAACTGAACTATGAGATTTATCAGATTTATTAGCCGTATTTTTCTTGGTGTCGTATTTGTTTTTAGCGGTTTTGTTAAGGCAGTCGATCCAATGGGTTCTGCCTATAAGTTCTCAGATTATTTCCATGCCTTCGGACTGGAGTTTCTTGATGGCATCGGTCTGCCCCTGGCGATTTTTCTTTCAGCGTTTGAAATGGTTCTGGGCATGGCTCTGCTCCTTGGATACCAGAAAAAATTCAGCTACTGGGCGTTGCTGGTCTTTATGGTTTTTTTCACAATTCTGACATTCATTCTGGCACTGACGAACCCTGTATCCGATTGTGGATGCTTTGGAGATGCAATCATCCTTACCAACTGGGAGACTTTTTTTAAGAATATTGTTTTCATGGTTTTTGTCCTGGTACTTTTCGGCTCCCGGAAGAGGGCTGAGAACGTGCTGCATGAAAGAACCGAGAGGTGGGTGCTGCTGCTCCTTTTTGCAGCAGCCTGCGTTTTTTCAGTTTATGCCCTAAGACATCTTCCGTTGCTTGATTTCAGACCTTATGATATTGGGACTTTTATTCCGGAAGAGATGGAAATACCAGAGGGTGCACCCAGGGATGAATATAGGACCATCCTATTCTATAAGAACCTTCAGACAGGGGAAACGGAGGAATTTAATATTGAAAATTACCCTGAAGATACTGTAAATTATGCGTTTCTAACAAGCGAATCACAGCTCGTGCGTAAAGGCTATGAGCCACCAATCCATGATTTTGGCCTGATGGATCCGGATGGAATGGATATCACAGATGAGGTACTGGACTTTCCCGGATATACGCTGTTGATGATAAGCCACGATCTGGAAAAGGCCGATCATGATGCCTTGTATGATGGAAATAACTGGACAGGATTGGAGCGTTTTGCTGATGATTTCAGGTTTATTCCCATTACAGCATCTGCCGGAAGAGTGGTTGAGGATGCAGCAGCAGCTGCAGGAGTTGAATATGATTTTTATGCTGGAGATGAGATCATGCTTAAAACCATGATTAGGTCAAATCCGGGATTTTTGATGTTGAAGAACGGAACAATTGTTTCGAAATGGAGTCACCATGATTTTCCCGTCTTTTCTGATTGGAACAATGAATGGCCTGAACTCATCGAACAATATGCTGAAGCACAGGACCCTGAGATCTTGCAGCTTATTGATGAAGGATTAATGGAAGATATCCAGTATGGACTGATCGAATTCGACAGGGTGGCCAACAGCCTGATGCTTGAATGGAGTATGAAGCAACGGGACCGGTGCAGGTGGGAGCTCTTTATTTTAACGATTGTCATTATCCTGATGTCAACCAGCTTTTTACCAAACAGAAAAAAGCGGAGGCGTGTATAAAAGGTTGCTTCGGAAAATCTTATATGGCCTCGCCGTCTTATGGGGAGTGGTTACGCTTGTATACCTGCTCTTCCATGTTCTTCCGGGTGATCCTGCCAGGATGATGCTTGGTCAGCGTGCAGATCTTCAAACTGTTGAAATGATTCGTAAGGAGCTTGGACTTGATGCAAAACCAGTTAAACAATACATCAGGTATCTGAATGATCTTTCACCGGTATCGGTTTATAACACGGCAGATCCTGATAACTATTTCTATTTCGGTAAAGAAAAATATTCCGGCGCTGTGAAGTTGCTTTCCCTGGATAATCATGCGATCATTCTTAAACCTCCCTACCTGGGCATCAGCTACCAGAACAAACGTGCAGTTGGTAACATGATCGCTGATGTTTTGCCCAATACATTGCTTCTGGCCGTTACTGCTATTATGCTCGCCTTTGTATTTGGTCTGCTGACAGGTATTCTCTGTGCCATAAAAAAGGACACATGGTTTGATCGCATAGCACTTATAATTAGTACGATAGGAGTTTCTTTGCCATCTTTCTTTACTGCGATTCTTTTTGGGTGGTTCTTTGCATTTGTGCTGGCAGATATAACCCATCTGAATCTTACCGGTAATATTTATGAGATCGAT
>JAGYMF010000120.1 GCA_018400695.1 Bacteroidales bacterium
TTGTGAAATTCATCCTTTCAACTCGATTCCTCCTCTGGATGTGGATGTTAAGGGAGTGATCCTGTCAGGCAGTCCTTTTTCCGTCAGGGATGAAAATGCCCCGTTTCCTGATCTTTCATCTGTAAAGGGGAAATATCCGCTCCTTGGAATCTGTTACGGGGCACAGTTTCTTGCACATCATTTCGGCGGAGAGGTGGCTGCCTCCAATTCCAGGGAATATGGCAGGGCACGGCTAACGAACATTGATATGGAGAGCCCTTTGTTGAAAGGTGTAACGGTAAATACCCAGGTATGGATGTCTCATGGAGATACAATCAGGTCTCTGCCTGAAAACAGCCGGGTGATTGCAGGTACGGCAGATATTGATATCGGTGCTTATGCGCTGACGGATGAGAAGACCTATGGTTTGCAATTTCATCCTGAAGTATATCATACGACGGAGGGGAAAAAGATTCTGGGAAATTTTCTGCATGGGATATGTGAATGCCGTGATGAATGGACGCCGGAATCTTTTGTTGAATCAACGGTTGCTGATTTGAAAAGAAAACTGGGACAGGACCATGTGGTACTGGGACTTTCAGGAGGGGTAGACTCTTCTGTTGCAGCGATGTTATTGCACCAGGCCATTGGGGATCAGCTGACCTGTATCTTTGTGGACAATGGCTTGCTGCGCAAATATGAATTCGAGGAGGTGCTGGATTCTTATAAACACCTTGGATTGAATGTTATCGGTGTGGATGCAAAAGACAGATTCCTGGATGACCTTCAGGGGATCTCCGATCCTGAACTTAAGAGGAAAAGTATTGGAATGAATTTTATCAGGGTATTTGAGCAGGAGGCAAAAAAGCTGAAGGATATTCAGTGGCTCGGACAGGGGACCATTTATCCCGATGTAATCGAGTCTGTCTCTGTGAATGGACCTTCGGTCACAATTAAATCACATCACAATGTGGGAGGACTCCCTGAAAAGATGAACCTGAAGGTCGTGGAGCCCCTGCGACTGCTGTTCAAGGATGAGGTGCGGAAAGTAGGTCATACCCTGGGTGTTGGTCCCCGGATACTAAACCGTCACCCTTTTCCCGGACCGGGTCTTGGTATCAGGGTATTGGGCGAGGTCACCCGAGAGAAGGTCAGACTTGCCCAGGAAGCAGACCATCTTTTTATCAGTGGGTTAAAGGAATATGGTTTGTATAACAGGGTATGGCAGGCGGGGGCAATGCTCCTTCCTGTTCAGTCAGTTGGCGTTATGGGCGATGAACGAACCTACGAATACGTGGTGGCACTCAGGGCCGTAACAGCTACTGATGGAATGACCGCCGACTGGGCGCATCTGCCCAGTGGATTTCTTAGCAAAGTGTCTAACGATATTATTAACAAGGTGAAGGGAATCAACAGGGTTGTCTATGACATCAGTTCAAAACCACCCGCTACAATCGAATGGGAGTAGTATGCAACAATTGTGCTTTGATAGCGGTTATAATTACACGTTTAAATGATAAATTCATTATGAGAAATATATTTAAAGCAACGGGAACACTCATTTTTCTCTTGACATTCACGGTACTCCAGGGACAGTTTGATATGAACGGTCTGAAGCTGATGGAGGTGATGGACAAAGTGAGTAATTATTATGTGGATTCGCTGGATGAACAGGCATTTGTTGAACAGACAATTATACAGATGCTGCATGAGCTTGATCCTCACTCATCCTATATCGGTGCAGAAGAATTGAAAGAGATGAGCGAACAGTTGAATGGTGAGTTTGAAGGGATCGGCATTTCTTTTAATATACTCAATGATACCATTTTTGTAGTAGGCACCATTCAGGGAGGTCCTTCTGAAATGGTAGGTATCCTGGCAGGTGACAGGATTATTCGTGTGGATGATGAAAACGTTGCCGGTATTGGAATTACAAATACCGGGGTTCAAAAGCGGTTAAAAGGAGATAAGGGTACAAGCGTAGATGTGAAAATTTACAGAAAATCGAATGGAAAGGAGATCGTTTTTACGATTATTAGGGATAAAATTCCTGTCTACAGCCTTGATGCTGCATATATGGCAGATGAGCAGACCGGTTATATTAAACTTTCCAGATTCTCACAGACTACAGCCGACGAGTTTGAGGCGGCACTCAGGGAATTAAAGGAGCAAGGGATGGAAAATCTCATCCTTGATCTGAGTGGAAATGGCGGAGGATACTTGCGAATTGCGATCGAGCTGGCAGACCATTTTCTTGAAAGTGGACGACAGATCGTTTATACAGAAGGTGATAAAGTCCCTCGTAGGGATTATAAATCTACTGTCAGGGGACTCTTTGAAGAGGGCCGTCTTGTTGTGATGATAGATGAGAATTCCGCTTCTGCAAGTGAAATCGTTAGTGGTGCAGTCCAGGAGTGGGACAGAGGAATTTTGGTAGGTCGAAGATCTTTTGGAAAAGGGCTGGTGCAGCAGCCATTCAGGCTGAGTGACGGTTCAGAAATGCGTTTGACGATTGCACGTTATTATACGCCATCAGGAAGACTGATTCAAAAGCCGTATGATGAAGGCTACGACACATACACAATGGATATTTTTAACCGTTTTAGTTCAGGTGAACTTAGCAGCTCCGACAGTATTCTTCTACCTGATTCCCTGAAATACAAAACACTGGTCAGGAAAAGGACTGTGTATGGTGGGGGTGGGATCATGCCCGATTATTTTGTACCAATTGATACAACGGCCAATTCCGATTTTTACCGAAATCTGATTAGTCAGGGAGTATTTAACCATTTTGTATTGGATTTCATGGACAGAAAGAGAGGAACCCTGGAGAGAAGGTACAGGGAGTTTAGTGCTTTTCGGGAAAAATATGATCCATCTGCCGCGATGCCGGAGCTCAAAGATTTTGCAGCAAAAGAGGGGATCAGTTGCACTGAGGAGGAGTGGCAACGGTCGGGAGACAGAATTGCATTGCTTTTCAAGGCATATATCGCGCGGGACCTTTGGGAGGCGGAGATGTTTTACGAAATCTACAATGAGGTGGATCCCATCTATCAGAAGGCCCTGGAAATAATTTCAACACCTGGATTGTATGTGGAGAAGTTCTGAAATCCGAATGTGAATGGCTGACTGGCTGAACGGGAATTACATAGAAGTACTGGGAGTTCTTTTGAGCATTGCTTACCTGTGGTTGAGTATCAGACAGAACATTTTGTTGTGGCCTGTCGGAATCCTTAGTGCAGTGATGTATATCATTGTTTTTTATGATTCAAAATTCTATGCCGATATGGGGCTAAATGCCTATTATTTTGTCATCAGCATCTACGGATGGATCCATTGGTCAAACAGAGGAGGAGAGAAGAATGCAGGGTTGCCTGTTACAAATGTAGGCGTAATCAGGGCCACCGTTTTACTGGGAATCATACTGGTCCTCTTTGCTGTAACAGGATACCTGCTGGATCACTTAACCGATTCACCGGTGCCATACTGGGATGCCCTTACTACCGCGGCTAGTGTTGTAGCCACCTGGATGCTTACCAGAAAGATACTTGAGCACTGGATTTTATGGGTGTTTATTGATATTGTTTCCATGGGGCTTTATATCTACAGGGGACTCTATCCCACGGCCATCTTATTTGCCATCTATACAACCATGGCAGTGATCGGTTTTGTACAATGGAAACGTTCACAAATGTTGGAGGGGAAATGCCCAGAATAGTGATTACGGGACCTGAATCGACGGGAAAAAGCGAGCTTACCAGACTGCTGGCAAACCATTTTAATGGGATAGCGGTTCCTGAATATGCCAGAGAATATGTTACATCATTGCGAAGACCATATACTAAGGAGGATATTCTTCATATTGCCCGTTACCAGGCAGCACAGTTTGAGAAATACAAAGAAGAGAAACGTATTGTATTTTTCGATACGGGGCTCATCATTACCAGGGTTTGGCTTGAAGTGGTGGGCAAGTCAGCTGCTGACTGGATAGATGATTGTATCGCTCAGTATCCTCCGGATCATTGCCTGCTATGTTATCCCGATATCCCATGGGAGCCTGACCCACTGAGGGAAAATGGTGGTGAGATGAGAAAAATACTGTATGACAAATACCTGAAGATCATTGAATCATTTAGGCTTCCCTATGCGGTGATAGAAGGAGTGGGAGATGCCAGGTTGAATAAAGCCATAGATGCAGTTGATCGAATATTTAATAGAAAATAATTGTGAATCAGTACCATGCAAAGACCCTTAAAGGGCTGGAACAGGTTCTGGCCAACGAGCTGCGTTCTATCGGAGCTTTGGACGTAGAACCAGTAAACCGGGGAGTGAATTTTTCCGGTTCAGTAGCCATGATGTACAAGGCGAATCTTTATCTGCGTACCGCTCTGCGCGTCCTGTTGCCTGTAGCACGTTTTAAAGCGACAGATGAGGAGATGTTATATCGTAAGATAAAAGAGATCGACTGGTCGCAGTATATGTCCTATAAGAATTCTTTTGCTGTGGACGCAGTTACCTTTTCCAGGGTCTTCCGGAATAATCATTTCGTAGAGCTTCGTACCAAGGACGCCATTGTAGACCAATTCAGGGATAATACCTCCCTGCGTCCGGCTGTTGACCTGAAAAATGCAGAAATCCGGATCAACGTGCATGTCCAGGAGACCTTTTTTACCGTATCTCTTGACAGTTCAGGAGAGTCACTGCATAAGCGAGGGTACAGAAAAGAGATGCACCCGGCTACCTTAAGTGAAGTTCTCGCTTCCGGGTTGGTGCAGCTGACCGGTTGGAAGGGCGATCAACCCTTTATCAATCCAATGTGTGGATCCGGAACGATTGCCATTGAGGCTGCCATGATCGCTGCCGATATCTACCCGGGTATCACCGGCCGTTCATATGGCTTTCAGCAGTGGCCTGACTATGACCAGCGGTTATTTGAAAACCTGCTCGATACGATGCCACAGCCAAAGAGTCTGTCATACCCTGTTATTGCTACGGATATTGACGGCGAGGCCATTCGGATCACTAAAAGCAATGCCAGGTTTCTCGGGATGGATAAATTGCTGGTGATAGAGAAGGAGGATTTTCTGGATGCTGCAGCAATGGATGTGCCCACTCTGATTGTGATGAATCCCCCTTATGGAGAGCGCCTGGAGGTAACGGATATTGAAGCACTGTATGAAGGGATCGGCGGTGTGCTTAAACATAAATTTCCGGGTTCGAATGCTTGGCTGTTTACTGCAAATATGGGTGCAGTGAAATTTATTGGACTGAAACCGGAGAAGAAATTCACCCTTTACAACGGACAGTTGGAATGCAGGTATATAAACTACACCCTTTTCAAGGGCAGCAGAAAGCAATTCAAGGGTGGTTCAGTGTAGTATTATGGCATGATTATCTATAAAATAGCCGCATTCACTGAAAAAAAATGAAATATTATCCATTATTATTGAGGGTCATCTTTTTTTACCTATATTTATTCTGACAAAAGCATGTATAGCAGCAAAAACAGCCCTGAACTTCAAGTTTTTTGATGCAATATTTTTTTTTATATTTGCGAAGCGAGATTAGAACTTATTCTGAACCCTGTAATCAAATAAAGCTTCAATGAGCTTTGATATAAACGCGTACTACTCTGAACTGAATGGAGATGATGTTCTGATTGCTTACAAAGGAAGTGTTTCCAGTGAGTTGATCAGTAATGTTCTTGAAGTAGTTGAGGCGCGTATGGATGATTACAGTGAAGCGTCAAAGATAAGGAAGAAGGTTTACAATGTGCTGGTGGAAAG